>NZ_JBHSLW010000006.1:0-158770 GCF_042657265.1 Allobosea eneae | reverse complement strand
GAACAACGACCGCTGTTCCATCGACCTGCCTCCAAATCAAGACAAGCCGAGTGAATCATGAAGCGGTCAATTCGGCGAGGTTTTTGCGGGCGTCCAGCTGCTTTGCCTTGACGATCGCGAAGTCCGCCGCCTCCTCGGCGCCGGGGAAGCGGTCGGCCCGGATGAAGCGATGGCTTTTCATCTCGCCCTCGATCTCCTTTTCGATCACGCCGCAGAGCTGCTGCTGGCCGCCTTCGGCGAATGGCGTCGCATGGATGGTGAAGCCCTTGTATTCGGTGCTTTTGAGCGGTCCGGCGGGGGCAGCCGGCTTGGCGTCCTTGCGACCGAACAGGGATTTGAGGAACGACATGGCGGGCTCCGGGTGACGTGCGCTGTATAGCGCAGATGCGGGCCGCCTGGCCAAGGCCTTGTCCACCCCCCTGGCGCATCGCCACCTGCGTCACCATCTCATCCTGAGACAGGGCGGAAAAGTCGAGCCCGTCCATCCCGACGCTCTCCTGGCCCGCTCTGTCGCAGGAGCAGCCATGATGCGCTTCTTCAAACTCTGCCTGTCGATCTTGCTGAACTTGCCGCCATTGACCGCTGTGGCGCAGGCGCAATCGTCCGCAAGCCCTCCCTGCGCCGACCGCAGTATGGCCACGACGCAGCTTCATGAGCTCTATGGCGAACGCCGGATCGGCTATGGCCTTGCCGCCAATGGCAGCGTGATCGAGCTCTTCGCCGCGCCGAACGGCTCCTTCACCCTGTTCGCGACCTTGCCGGATAGCGTCAGCTGCCTGATCGCCGCCGGCCAATCCTGGGAGCCGCCGCCGGAGGCCGAATACTACGCCGGCCGGTGATCCGCTCGCCTCGGCGAACGAACATCCGAGTCCGCACCCGGCCGGGTCCCCGCCATCTCCCAACGCCGACACGGCCGAAAATCAGCGCTTGCCTCGCACCAGAATAGTACAATACAGTATGGTATTATTCTGGGAGACCACCATGGATATCTGGCTCGCCTTCGCCGCCGCGCTCGCGGCCGCCACCACCTTGATCCACGTCGTTCTCGGCGGACGGGAGATCGCCACGCCGTTGCTGGCGGCCGAGCGGCTGCATCCCGTGCCGAAGTTCACCCTGTATTATTGCTGGCATCTGGTGACGATCGTGCTGGCGGCGCTGGCGCTCGCCTTCGGCCTCGTCGCGACCGGCCTGGGCAGCCGCGACCTCGCAATCTTCGCCACCGGCGGCGCCGCGCTATTCTGCCTCTGGGGCCTCGGCATGATCGGCCTCTTCCGCCTGCGGATCGCCCATTTCCCGCAATGGGCCCTGTTCGCTGCGATCGCGATCAGCGGCGTGATCGGCCTGTGGCAGTGACCTCTCCTCTCCCGCTCCGCTTTCGCCGGAGTGACTGGCTCGCCCTCGGCCTGACCGCGCTCGCCGAGCACGGCCCGGCCGGGCTCACCATCGAGGCGCTCTGCCGCCGCGCCGGAAAGACCAAGGGCTCGTTCTACGCACATTTCCCGGCGATCGAGGCCTATCTCGCCGCGCTCGCCGGGCATTGGCGCGAGACCCATACGCATCGGTTGATGCAGGAGGTCGACAAGGGCGGGCCGGCGCCGGACCGCCTGATCGCACTAGACCGCATGGCGCTGGCCCTCGACGTTCGCATCGAACAAGGCATGCGCCGCCTGGCGCAGCTCGACCCGGGCGTGGCCGCGACCTGCGCCGAGGTCGACCGGGAGCGCGTCGGCTATCTGGAAAAGCTCCATGGCGAGAGCGGGCGCTTCACCCCGCCGGAGGCTCTCGCGCTGGCCCGTGTCGAATACGCCGCCTTCATCGGCTTTCAACAGCTCGATCTCGGCCTGTCGCCACAGCAGCTGCACGACTGCTACGGCACCTTCATGCGGCTGCTCGTTCGGTCGAAAGGCGACTGACGACTCAGGCCAGGTGCAACACGACCTCGCGCCGGTGCGGGCTGGTCCGATGCTCGAACAGGTAGATCCCCTGCCAGGTGCCGAGCGCGAGCCTGCCGCCGCTCACCGGGATCGCGAGCGACACCGGCAGCACCGCCGCCTTGATATGGGCCGGCATGTCGTCCGGCCCCTCGGCGCGATGAGTGAGATAGGCCATCGCCGGATCGTCCGCCGGCGGCACCAACCGGGCAAAGAAGGCCGACAAGTCACGCTGCACGTCCGGATCGGCATTCTCCTGGATCAGCAGCGAGCAGGAGGTATGGCGCACGAACAGCGTCAGCAACCCGGTATCGACTAACGCCTCGCGCACGAAGTGGACGGCGGCATCGGTGATCTCGTATAGCCCCGGCCCGCGCGTCTCGATCGTCAGCCGGGTCTGCTTGGCCACCATCAGCGCGCTTTCCGCTCAGCCGCTCGCGGTTGAGCGATTAGAATTCGCGCCGATGAGACATGCTGGCGCATGTTCTCATCGCAAAGGTGATTCCCACTTTTGCGGAACATGCGTCAGCGCTCGGTCAGCGCGAGCTTCGCGCCGAGCGCGACGAAGGCGGCGGCGAAAGTGCGGCGCAGCCAGGCCATCACCGCCGGCCGGCTCACGACATGATCGCGCATCGCCGCGGCGAACAGGCCGTAGAGCGCGAAGACGACGAAGGTCATCGCCATGAACACGCCCGAGAGCTCGAGCATCCGCGCCATCGGGCTCGCCTCGTCGGCGGCGATGAACTGCGGCAGGAAGGCGACGAAGAAGATCGAGAGCTTGGGGTTGAGCACGTTGAGCGCCAGGCCATCGACCAGCACGCGCCAGGGCGAGCGCTTGTCGGCCGTGGTCTCGACGCTGAGCGCGCCCTGTTCCTTCAGCGTCTGCCAGGCCATCCAGAGCAGATAGGCGACGCCGGCATATTTGACGATCGCGAAGGCGAGCGCGCTGGCGTGCAGCAACGCCGCTAGGCCCGCCATCGCGGCGAGCAGATGCGGCACGATACCGAGCGTGCAGGCGAAGGCGGCCAGAATGCTCGCCTTGGCCCCGCGCGTCAGCCCGGCGGCGATGGTGTAGATCGCGCCGGTCCCGGGCGAGGCGACGATGATCAGCGAGGTCAGCAGGAATTCGAGGGACAAGGGCTTCACTCCAGCTCCAGCGACGCTATCCGAGCCGCATCGATATCGCGACTGCCGGGACCTTGCTAGCCCACCCCCTCGAAGATGCCGCCGATCACCGTGACGACCGCCTCGCCGGTCGCCACCACGGCGCTGCCGGCGCCCTCGACCACTGTGCCGACCACCTCGACCGCGACGCCGACCGCCTCGATGGTGACGTTGCTGGCGACGTCGAGGACACCGCTGACGATGTCCCCGGCCGTCGAGCCTTCCTCCTCCTGCTTCTTGGCCTGAGGCGGCAGGTTCGCCTGCAGCGCTGCCTTGGCGGCCTCGATCTCGTCGGCAGTCGGGATACCGGTCATCTGTGCTCCTCCAGGGGAAGCCCCGATTGTGAGGCTGACCTTAGCAGAACTGTGGCGGGCTGGGCCGATTCTGCTTGCCTCCTGCGCAAACGGGGCATAGAGGCAGCCCCGCGTCCCCTTTGGACGGCCGTAAGCGTCTCACGTCAGGCAACGCATCCCCCGGCTCGGTGCCGCCTGGATGCCAGAAGGCCATGACGGCAGAGCCTGTCCTTACGGATGGTCCCATGAAACCCTCCCGCAAATTGCCGGCGCGCTATGGTGCGTTCGTCACCCCCTTGATCCTGTCCGGCCTGATGACCCTGATCGTCTCAGGGATCTCGACCCTGCGCGTGCTCGGCCCGACGCCGGCCTTCCTGCAAGGCTGGCCCGTCGCCTGGGGCCTGTCCTGGCTGATCGCCTTCCCGGTGCTGCTGCTGGCGCTGCCGGCGGCGCGTAAGCTCACCGCGATGCTTGTCGCGCCGGTGGATTGAGACAAAAGAAAAGGGCGGCTCGCGCCGCCCTGTTCGACTAGAGCATTTTCGAGCGAAGTGGACACCGGTTCGCGTGAAGAAAATGCGATAGAACAAGGACCTAGAGCAATTTCGCCATTCGAAGAATCGCGAAAATGCTCTAGATCGATCTTCGATCCCTCAATTGTCCAGGAAGCTCCTGAGCTTCCGGCTCCGGCTCGGGTGCTTGAGCTTGCGCAGCGCCTTCGCCTCGATCTGGCGGATGCGCTCGCGGGTGACGCTGAACTGCTGGCCGACCTCTTCGAGGGTGTGGTCGGTGTTCATGCCGATGCCGAAGCGCATGCGCAGCACGCGCTCCTCGCGCGGGGTGAGCGAGGCCAGCACGCGCGTCGTGGTCTCGCGCAGATTGCTCTGGATCGCCGCGTCGATCGGCAGGATCGCGTTCTTGTCCTCGATGAAGTCGCCGAGATGGCTGTCTTCCTCATCGCCGATCGGCGTTTCGAGCGAGATCGGCTCCTTGGCGATCTTCAGGACCTTGCGCACCTTCTCCAGCGGCATGGCCAGCTTCTCGGCCAGTTCCTCCGGGGTCGGCTCGCGTCCGATCTCGTGCAGCATCTGGCGCGAGGTCCGGACGATCTTGTTGATCGTCTCGATCATGTGCACGGGGATGCGGATGGTGCGGGCCTGGTCGGCGATCGAACGGGTGATCGCCTGGCGAATCCACCAGGTCGCGTAGGTCGAGAACTTGTAGCCCCGGCGGTACTCGAACTTGTCGACCGCCTTCATCAGGCCGATGTTCCCCTCCTGGATCAGGTCGAGGAACTGCAGGCCGCGATTGGTGTACTTCTTGGCGATCGAGATCACGAGACGCAGATTCGCCTCGATCATCTCCTTCTTCGCCTGCCGCGCCTCGCGCTCGCCCTTCTGGACCATCAGCACGATCTTGCGGAACTCCTGGATCTCCAGGCCGGTCTCCGAGGCCATCGTATGGATGTCCTCGCGCAGATCCTTGATCCGATCCTTCTCCTGCGCGACGAACTCCCTCCAGCCACGCGAGCCGAGCTTGGAGACGCGCAGCAGCCACTTCGGATCGAGCTCGCCGCCGATATGCTGCTTCAGGAAGTCGTCGCGGGCGACACCATAGCTCTCGGCCAAGCGCAGCAGCCGAGTCTCGTGCGAGATCAGGCGCTTGTTGATGTCGTAAAGCTGCTCGACCAGCGCCTCGATGCGGTTGTTGTTGAGCGAGAGCGACTTCACCGAAACGATGATGTCGTCCTTCAGCTTCTTGTACTTGCGGTCCTGCGACGGCGAGAGCTTGGCGTTTTCCAGCCGGCCGGCGATGTCCTGGTCCTGCAGGCGGCGCAGCTTGGTGTAGTTGCTGGCGATCGAGTCGAATGTCTCGAGCACGCGCGGCTTCAGCTCGGCTTCCATGGCCGAGAGCGAGACGTTGTTCTCGATATCGTCGTCGTCCATGCCCTCGGGCGGGGTCTCGCCTTCCGGCGTAGCCTCCTCGGCGGCTTCAGCACCGTCCTCGCCCTCGCCCGGCATCTGCTCGGGGTTCTTGCCGTCGGGGCCGGCATAGGTCGCTTCGAGGTCGATGATGTCGCGCAGGAGGACCTTGCCCTCGTTGAGCTCGTCGCGCCAGATGATGATCGCCTGGAAGGTCAGCGGGCTCTCGCAGAGCCCGGCGATCATCGCCTCGCGGCCGGCCTCGATGCGCTTGGCGATCGCGATCTCGCCCTCGCGCGAGAGCAGCTCGACCGAGCCCATCTCGCGCAGATACATGCGCACGGGATCGTCGGTGCGCTCGGTCGGCTCGAGATTGCGCTTGGTCTCGACCGGCAGCGCCGTGCGCTGCGCCTCGACGAGATCGCCGCCCTCGGCCTCGTCCTCGTCGCCATCGCCCTTGCCCCGGGCCGCGCGCTCTTCGCCGGCCGCTTCAGGATCCTCGTTGTCGACGACGTTGATGCCCTGCTCGCTGAGCTGGCCGAGCACGTCCTCGATCTGCTCCGAGGAGAACTCCTCCGAGGGCAGGACCTCGTTCAATTCGTCATAGGTGACATAGCCGCGCTTCTTGGCGAGCTTGATCATCCGCTTGACGGCCTGATCGGTGAGATCGAGGAGCGGGCTGTCCGTGCTCGGGGGCGCTTCCGGGGAACCCGCTTCGGACTTGTCCCGCTCGCTCACTTTGGTCGCCATCAATCAGCGCTCCACCATTTTGCGCGCCGGTGCTATGGCTCCGACGCATAAAAGGGCGCCGCGGCAACCGTCGCTGCCGCGCACCCACCCAACTCATCCACTGCAGATAGCGCCGATCATCGTTGATGAATCGTGCACCATCCTCAATGCCGTCCTCGTCTCTGCCGACAAAAGCAACGCGCCAGCCCGGTCATTTCTCAGGATTGGCCTCGGTCCCCTCGATCGTATCGAGACGGCCCTTGACGTCCTTCATCCAGGCGAAATTGGCTTCCGTTGGTTCGTCAGCCAATGCGCGTTCGGCTGCCTTCAGCTCGCTATGTAGCGTGCGTGCGCGATGATGCAAGACGAGAGCCTGACGAATCGAATCAAAAACCGATTCCGGATCAGCCGTTTGCGCGAGCTTGAGCCGCTCGGCCGGCTGGGTGACGGAAAGCAGCGCCGCCTGCGCTTCGGCGACACGCCCCTGCTCCAGCCTACGTCCGAACGCCTCCTGATCGAAGGCGCCGTCACTCGCGGCATCGAGAAGCGCCTGCCGAAAGCGCTCCGCCGCCGGCCCGTCGAGCGAAAGCTCGGCGATCTCGTCGACGCAGCGCATCACCAAGTCGGGATGGCTCGCCAAGGCGAGCAGCACGAAGGCCTCGCGCGGATTTTCGCCATGCCGGCGCTGCATCAGCGGCGAGCTGGCGAGCTGCGGGCTCGGCCGCACCAGCGAAAGCGGCGGCCGGTCCTGGCCGCGCGAGAAACCGCGCCGGCCGCGTGAACCGCCGCCGAACCCGTTCTGGCGCCGCCCCTCGAAACGCTCCTGCTGCGGCGGCGCGAAGAGCTGACTGAGCCGCTCGTCGATCTCACGGCGGTAGTGCCGGCGCGTCGCCTCGTCGCGAATCAGGCCGAGCGGCTCCTTCAACCTTCGTTCGAACGCGGCGCGTCGCTCGGGCGTGTCGAGCTGGCTCGCCTCGAATTCGCGCGCCCAGAGCATATCGACGAGCGGCTTGGCCGAGCCGATCACCTCGGCGACCGCCGACTTGCCGCCCGAGCGCGCGAGATCGTCCGGATCTTGGCCCTCGGGCAGCAGCGCGAAGGAGAGCGAGCGCCCCGGCTCCAGCATCGGCAAGGCGAGATCGATCGCCCTCCCCGCCGCCTTGCGGCCGGCCTTGTCGCCGTCGAGGCAGATCACCGGCTCGCCCGACATGCGCCAGAGCAGCGAAAGCTGGTCCTCGGTCAGTGCCGTGCCGAGCGGGGCCACCACCTGCGGGAAGCCGGCGAGCGTCATCGCGATGACGTCGACATAGCCCTCGACCACGATTACCTGGCCGGTGTCGTGCGCGGCCTTGCGCGCATTATGATGGTTGAACAGCAACGCACCCTTGTGGAAGAGCGGCGTCTCCGGCGAGTTCAGGTATTTGGCCGGCACATCGGCGCTCATCGCCCGGCCGCCGAAGGCGACCACCCGTCCGCGCGCGTCGTGGATCGGGAACATGATCCGGTCGCGGAAGCGGTCATAGGGCACGGCGATCTCCTCGCCATGGACCAGAAGCCCGGTCTCCATCATCGCATCGGCGCCGACGCCCTTGGCCGCAAGATGGTCGCGTAGCGCGAATCGGTCGGGCGGGGCATAGCCGAGGCGGAAGAGCTGGCGCGCCTGCCCTTCCAGCCCGCGGCCCGACAGATAGCGCCGGGCCAGCCCGCCGCGCTCCGATTGCAGCTCGGCCTCGAAGAATCGTGCCGCCAGCTCGACGACCTCGTGCAGCCCCTTGCGCTTCTCCTCCTGCGCCTGCGCCTCGAAGGAGACTTTCGGCAAGGTGACGCCGGCCTCCGAGGCGAGCTTTTCGACCGCCTCCGGGAAGGAGAGCCCCTCGGTCTCCATCACGAACTTGAAGATGTCGCCGTTCTTGCCGGAGGAGAAATCGAAGAAGGAGCCCTTCTGGTCGTTGACGAAGAAGGACGGCGTCTTCTCGGCGTTGAAGGGCGAGAGCCCCTTCCATTCGCGGCCGGCCTTGGCGAGGCGCACGCGCTTGCCCACGACCGCCGAGACAGGCAGCCGCGCCTTGATCTCCTCAAGGACGGAGGGCGGGAACTTCATGGCTCCCTATCTGGCCGCTCCGAGCCTGCTTGCCAACTCCTCAAGCCGCCCTTGCCGGGCTTATGGTCCATATCCACAGCAAGCCCCATGTGATAAAGAAAATCGCGAAAAAGGAAGAACGCCGTGGCGCTCAACATCAAGGACCCGGAGACCGAAAAGGCGGTGCGCCAGCTGGCGCGCCGGCGCGGGCTCAGCCTGACAGAGGCGGTGCGCATGGCCGTCAGGAATGAGCTCGACAAGGACGAACTGTCCGAGGATGAGAAGGCGCGCAGGATCGCTGCTGCAAGACGTAAATTGGCAGCCCTTCACAAGAAGTACGACATCGTCCCGACCAATCACGTCATGACCAAGCAGGAAATGGACGATGCCATCGGCTACGATGAGAACGGCTTCTGGTGAAACTCGTTGTCGATACATCGGTGATCGTAGCGTGCCTGGTCGGCGAGCCGGAAGCAGGGCGCTTCGCTGACTTGGTCGAACTGGCCGACCAGCGCATCATATCGGCCGTCAATGCTCTGGAAGCGCGCCTGGTCATCGCGTTCTCCAAAGGCATGCGCGTAGAAGCTGTTGAAGATTTTCTATCGGACTACGACGTCGCAGTTATCCCCTTCGACGAGGATCTCTCCAAATTCGCCTTCGACGCCTATCGCCGCTACGGGAAGGGCCGCCACCCCGCCAAGCTGAACATGGGTGACTGCGCCGCTTACGCTCTCGCCAAGTCGCGCGGCTGGCCGCTGCTCTACAAGGGCGAGGATTTCACGCAGACCGATATCGAGCGGGCCTGATGCCGCCCGCGGTCGAGACGCGGCTGCTGCGCCAGTTCATCGCCGTCGCCGAGGAATTGAACTTCCATCGTGCCGCTGAGCGTCTGCATATGGCCCAGCCGCCGCTCAGCCAGGCGATCCGCAAGCTCGAGGATACGCTCGGCTTGTCTCTGTTCGAGCGCAGCAACCGCAGCGTCGCATTGACGCCCGCCGGCACGGCCTTCCTCGTCAGCGCGCGGCGCGTCCTTGCCGAGCTCGGCGACGCCATCCGCGAAGCTCAGGCCGTCGCCTCCGGCAAGGCCGGCCGGCTCGCGATCAGCTTCGTCGGCACCGCCCATGACCTCTTGCCCGCAGCGCTGCGCCGTTTTCGCGCCGAATATCCCGGCATCGAGCTCGTCCTGCGCGAGGCGACGACGGGCGAGCAGCTCGCGGCGATCACCGCGGGCGAGGTCGATATCGGCCTGATGCGCCAGCCCGGCATCATGATTGCCCAGCTCGCCAGCGAAATCCTGCTGCGCGAGCCGATCCTGGCCGCATTGCCGGACGACCACCCGCTCGCAGGCCCGGAGACGGTCTCCCTCGCCGCCCTTGCCGAGAGCGATTTCATCGGCACGCCGCGTCAGCTCGGCATCGGCTTCCACGACCAGATCATCGGGCTCTGCCGTCTCGCCGGCTTCTCGCCGCGCATCGTCCAGGAAGCGCGCCAGATGCAGACGATCGCCAGCCTGGTCGCGAGCGGGCTCGGCGTCGCGCTCATCCCAGGTTCCTTGGCGCTGATGCCGCGCGCCGGGGTCGCCTTCCGGCCGATCACTGTGGAGGCACCTCTGCAGATGACCCATATCGATCTGATCGCCGCCTGGGACGCGACGCGCCATTCGCTCGCCCGTGACAACTTCCTCGCCGTGCTCAGGCACGTTGCCCCCGATATGCAGTTCATATCAAACTAGAATAAACAACATATTTTACCACGATCATCGCGGCTGGCAGCCTCTCCTCGACAGTAACAGCGAGGGAGTCTTCGCCATGCCAACCCGCTTGCGACGATGGCGCCTGATCGCCGCGGCCCTGACCGCGGCCGCCCTTTTCACCAACACGACCTCGGCAACCGAACGAGCGACCATGATCGAGCAATTGCGGATCTACGAGATCTTCGAGAGCAACAAGGAGGCCTTCCACGCCCGCTTCCGCGACCACGCCGCCCGCATCATGAAGACCTACGGCTTCGACATCGCGGCGATGTGGGAGGCGAAGATCAAGGACCGCACCGAGTTCATTTACGTGCTGCGTTGGCCGGATGAGGCGACGATGCGAGCGAGCTGGGCCCGCTTCATGCAGGACGCGGAATGGTCGAAGATCAAGGACAGCAGCGCCGCCGTGCACGGCCGCCTGGTCGGCGCGATCGAGGAGCGGGTGATGCAGCGCACGCGCTATTCGCCGTAAGCCATCGGCTCCTCAAGGACAGCGCAGCGGGTTCCCGGCCAGAGCCTTCGCCACGCCTTCGGTCGGCAACAGGACGGCAGCCTCGGCGGCCCGCAACTCGATCCGCTGTGCCTCACGCAGGCTCGCGACCAGCGGCTGCATCTCCGAGACACCGAAGTCGCGACTTGGCGTCCAGGTCAGTTCGACCTCCTCCATGCCTGCCTGGGCCTTGACCGGCACGCGCGTCGCCTTGCCGTCGGCCACGATCTCGATCGCCGACGGCAAGGCGTCCTTGAGCTGCGTCTTGGGCAGGACCGCCATCAGATAGGGGCCGCTGACAATCGCCGGGTTGGCGCGGGCCGCCGCCGGATCGCCGCAATAGAAGGTGAGCCGTGTCCCGTCGGCGCCGCTCACCCCGGCATAGGAGGTGCCCATCTGGTAGCCAGTGCCCCAGCCCTCCGATTGAGCGAGCGCGGCCGGGCCCTGCAAGGCCAGCCCGAGCGCGACCATGACGATCGACCGTTTCGACATCGCAAGCCTCCCTTGCCGAAGGCTGCCTCGTCGCTCGGGCAAAATGCCGCCCGCGGATCAGCCGCCCAGCAACTGCTTCACCATAGGGGAGACCTTGGCGAAGTCCATCTGGCCGGCATAGGCGCCGCGCAGTGCGCCGATGACCTTGCCCATGTCCTTGACAGACGAGGCGCCGGTTTCAGCGATGATCTCCTCGATCGCCGCCTTGATCTCCTCGTCGCTCATCTGCTTGGGCAGATAGGAGGAGATCACCGCGACCTCGGCGCGCTCGCCCTCGGCGAGCTCGGGGCGGCCGTTGGCATCGTAGATCGCGATCGACTCCTGGCGCTGCTTGATCATCTTCTGCAGCAAGGCGAGAATCTCGTCGGGTGTCGCCTCGCCCTTTCCAGCGCCGCGGGCCTCGATGTCCTTGTCCTTCAGCGCCGACTGGATCAGGCGGATGGCGGCGACCTTGCCCTTCTCGCCGGCCTTCATCGCGGTCTTGAGGTCGGCAGTGAACTGCTCGCGCAGAGTGGACATGATGTTACGAACCTTCTTCATTCATTGACGGGGCACGGGTAGCCGATTAAGGCTCGCGCTCCAGACCGGCCGCGCCAGTACGCGCGCAGCCTTCACGCTTGCCGCAGCTTCCAGCGGCCTGGACGAGACATAGACATGACCGCTCCCGAAGGAAACCCCGCCTCCCAAGGCTGGCAAGACGGCTGGGCTGAGCCGCGCGCGACCGCCGTGCTGGTGCTGGCCGACGGCACCGTGCTGGAAGGCTTCGGCCTCGGCGCGATCGCGCAGGCGCCCGGCGAGGTCTGCTTCAACACGGCGATGACCGGCTATCAGGAGATCCTGACCGACCCGTCCTATGCCGGTCAGATCATCACCTTCACCTTCCCGCATATCGGCAATGTCGGCGTCAACGAAGACGACACCGAGACGGTCAACGCCGCCGCCTCCTCCGGCGTGCGCGGCGTCGTGCTCCATGCCGAGGTCACGCAGCCCTCGAACTGGCGTGCTGCCAAGCATCTCGACGCCTGGCTGAAGGCCCGCAACATCGTCGGCATCTGCGGCATCGACACCCGCGCGCTGACCACGCTGATCCGCGAGAACGGCATGCCCAACGCCGTCATCGCCCATGATCCGGCCGGCAATTTCGACATCGAGGCCCTGAAGAAGGAGGCCGCCGCCCTCCCCGACATGGCCGGGCTCGACCTCGTGCCGCTCGTCGCCGCGACCCAGCGCTATGACTGGGACGAGACGCCCTGGCAGTGGCCGCGCGGCTATGGCAAGCGCGAAACTGCGGCGCATCGCGTCGTCGCCATCGACTACGGCGTCAAGCGCAACATCCTGCGCCTGCTCGCCAAGGCCGGCTGCGAGGTCGAGGTCGTGCCCTCGACCGCATCGGCCAAGGACATCCTCGCGCTCAATCCCGACGGCGTCTTCCTGTCGAACGGCCCGGGCGACCCGGCCGCGACCGGCGAATATGCCGTGCCGGTGATCAGGGAATTGCTCGACCGCAAGCTCCCGACCTTCGGCATCTGCCTCGGCCACCAGATGCTGGCGCTCGCCATCGGCGGTCAGACCATGAAGATGAAGCAGGGCCATCACGGCGCCAATCATCCGGTCCAGGACAAGACCACTGGCAAGGTCGAGATCGTCTCGATGAACCATGGCTTCGCCGTCGATCCGGCGACGTTGCCGGCCAATGCGACCGAGACCCATGTCTCGCTCTTCGACGGCAGCAACTGCGGCATCGCCCTGACCGACCGCCCGGCCTTCAGCGTCCAGCACCATCCGGAAGCTTCGCCGGGCCCGCAGGACAGCCACTACCTCTTCACCCGCTTCGTCGAGCTGATGGAAGCGGAGAAGGCGAAGAAGGCCGCCTGAACCCGGCCATTGACAGCAAGCATGGCGCGCGCTCTAAGCGCGTCATGACCTTCGCCTGCCTGCTCGCCCGCAACTATTACGCCCCGTCCTCATAGAGGCGGCGGCATCTTCATGTCTCAACCGCCGCGCTGGCGGTTGAATTCAGGCAGTCACCCGGCATCGCGGCCCCTCCAGAGGACCACGCGATGCTTTTGCCGAATATCACCACTCCCTCCGTCGGCCGGATGGGCTTCGGCGCCTTCGGCCGCCTGATCGCCCGCCATCTCCGCCCGCTTTGCCATCTGATCGCTTTCGATCCGGCGCTGCCGGCCGATGCGGCCGCCGGCGGCATCATCGCCGCCAACCCGGCCGAGATCGCCGCCTGCGACATCGTCATCCTCGCCGTGCCGGTCTCAGCCCTCTCCGAGGCGATCGCGACCTTGCGGCCGCATCTGCGCGCCGGCGCGATCGTCGTCGATGTCGGCTCGGTCAAGATCGGCCCCGCCATGACCATGCTCGCCGAGCTGCCCGCGGACGTCGAGATCGTCGGCACCCACCCGCTCTTCGGCCCGCAAAGCGGCCGCGACGGCATTGCCGGCCTGAAGATCGCGATCTGCCCGATCCGCGGCGCCAGCGCCTGGCGCATCGCCGCCTTCCTGCGCCGCGTGCTTGGCCTTAAGGTCATCATGACGACACCGGAGGCGCATGACCGCGAGGCGGCCATGGTCCAGGGCCTGACCCATCTGATCGCCAAGATCCTGGTCCGGATGGAGCCCTTGCCGCGTCGCATGACCACCGCGAGCTTCGACCTCTTGATGCGCGCGACCGAGATGGTCCGCCATGACAGCCCGGCGGTCTTCCTCGCCATCGAGCAGGCCAACCCGCATGCCAGGCCGGTACGCGACCGCTTCTTCGCGCTTGCCGAGGAGATGCGGGCGCATCTCGACCGGGATACCGCTCCGTCCTTCGACCAGCGAGACGCGGGAGCCCTCTCCTGGAAGGAGAGGGTTGGGTGAGGTGTTCGGACTGAAAACGTGAGCCTGAACCCAACCGCGCGGCCGGGCCTCGCGGAGCTGGTCAACCTACCCACACCTCACCCTGCCCTCTCCTTCCAAGAGAGGGTTCCCCGCACTCGTCCGACCAGCGTCGCTAAGCCGCCTTCGCCTCCTGCCGCAGGAACCCCGCGAGCTTGCCAGCCGGCAGCCCGGCCTCGTGCGCGATCCGCGTCGCCAGCGTCACCGCTGCCGGGCGCGGCTGGCCCATCGGCCGGTCGAGCCAATAGGAGACCGGGTTGAGCGCGGTGCGCTGATCGACCCGTGCGATCCGTCCGGCATCGACCTGTGCCTGAGCCAGGGGCGGGCGCGACAGCGCCACGCCGAGGCCGCACGCGGCAGCGTCGAGCACGAGATTGTAATCCTCGAAGCGCCGATCGTTCGCTCGCGGCCGGAAATCCAGCCCCTGCGCATTGAACCAGGCGCGCCAGCCGGCGGCATCCGAATCATGGATCAATGGCTGGTCGAGGAAGCGCTCCGGCTTGCCCTCGCCGATCGCCCTGGCCAGCTCCGGCGAGGCGACGGGATAGCACCACTCCTCGAAGAGCTGCACCGAGACCCGGCCCGGCGTGCCGCCGCGGCCGCAGCGAATGGCGAGGTCGATGCCCTCCTCCTCGAGATCGACCTTGCGATGGTCGACCTGCAGCATGATCCGCACGGCAGGATCGCCGCTTTCCAGACGCTGCCAGCGCGGCATCAGCCAGAGCGAGCAGACCGACGGCGTCGCGCTGAAGCGCACCACCGCCGCCCCACGCGGCTCGCTCCAGCGATCCGATGAATCGGCGAAGACCGAGAAGGCTTCCTGCGTGCGTTGGAACAGGCGCTGGCCCTCCGGCGTCAGCGCGACCCCGCGCGCCTGGCGCTCGAAGACGCGCAGGCCCAGCCAGTGCTCCAGCTTGGCGACCTGCCGCGAGACCGCGCCATGGGTCAGGTTCAGCGCCTCCGCTGCGGCCGAGAAGCTGCCCGAGCGGGCGGCGGCTTCGAAGGCGCGCAGCGTGTCGAGTGGTGGCAGTGGCGAGCTGTGATCCATGCTCACAGCTCGTCATCGAATTACTCGTTTGTCAATCAGCTCGCCGAGGCGCTTATCCGAAGGCGAACCGTCACCAGCCTTTGAGGCCTGCCATGACAACCGTCCCCTCCGCTGCGTCCTCCCGGCCCGGCTCCACCCTCGACGCCATGCTGCTCTTCACCATCCCCTTCACCGTGATCGCTTGGGCCTCCTCCTTCCCGGCGATCCGGGCCGGCCTCGCCGGCTTCGGCGCGCTCGAACTGGCTGCCTTGCGCTTTGCCATCGCCGGCGTCTTCGCCGCGCTCTTCCTGATCGTCACACGTCCCAAGCTGCCCGAGCGCGCCGATGTCTGGCGCTTCCTCACCGGCGGCATCGTCTTCATCGCGCTCTATGCGATCTTCCTCAATCTCGGCCAGCGCGTCGTCCCGGCCGGCGCGGCGAGCTTCATCATCAACACCAACCCGATCATGACCGCGGCGCTCGCCATGCTGGTCCTGAACGAGCGCTTCAGCGCCCTCGCCTGGGCCGGTACGGCGCTCGCCTTCGCCGGCATCGGCGTGATCGCCCTCGGCAACGGGCTCGACCTCAACATCGGCGTCAGCGTCCTGCTGATCCTCGGCGCCGCCCTGTGCAACGCGGTCTCGACCGTGGTGCAGAAGCCGCTCTTCGCCCGCCACAAGCCGCTCACCGTCGCGGCCTGGAACATGGCGATCGGCGGGCTTGCCCCCCCTTCCTGCCCGGCGCGCTGGAGCAATTGCCGGCCGCCCCGGCGCAGGCGATCTGGTCGGTGGTCTGGCTTGCCCTCGTCTCCAGCGTCGTCGCCTACGGCACCTGGGCGATCACCCTCTCGCGCCTGCCGGCCGCCCGCGCCGCCAACTTCCAGTACTGCGTGCCGCCGGCGGCGATGCTGATCAGCTTTGTCTGGCTCGGCGAGGTCCCGACCGTACTCGGTCTGATCGGCGGCGCCATGGCCCTGGCCGGCGTGGTCATCGTCAATCTGAAGCGGTGAGGTCGGGCTTGCGGCGGGCGGGAGCCACATGCTCTCGTCCGCCCATGACCGGACCGAGCAGCATAACCATCCGAGCCCTCGGCGCCTCCGACGCCGAGGCTTTTCGCACCCTCCGCCTTGCCGGGCTGGCCGATACGCCAGAAGCTTTCGGCGCCAGCCTCGCCGACGAGTCGGCCCACCCGCTGGAGCGCTTCACCGAGCGCCTGACGCCGCCGGCGCCGAGCCGGGTCTTCGGCGCCTTCTCCGGCCCCGACCTCGTCGGCATCGCCGGCTTCCTTGCCTATGACGGCGAGAAGCACCGCCATATCGGCCTGCTCTGGGGCGTCTATCTGCTGCCCGCCCAGCGCGGCCGGGGCATCGCGGCGCGGTTGATCGAGACGCTGATCGCCCACGCGCGCCAGCATGTCGTCGTCCTCCACGCCGATGTCGGCGTCGATAACCGGGCAGCCCGCCGGCTCTATGACAGCCTCGGTTTCAAGCTTTACGGGGTGCAGCCCAAGGCGCTCTGCGTCGATGGCCGCTACATCGACGAGGCGATGCTGGCTCTCGACTTCACGGAGGACTGACGCCGGCCTTCTCTTTTGCTGCCTGAGCCTCGATCCCGAGGATCAGCTTCCTGAGCAGCCCGGCCAGCATCTCCCGCTCCTGCGTATCCAGCGGATCGAGGAACGCGAGCTCGCTCGCCATGTCCGTCCGGAAGGCCTGCTCGGCCAGCACCGCGCCTGCCTCGGTCAGCGCCACCTGCACGCTGCGCCCATCCTTCGCCGACTTCTCGCGCCGGATCAGGCCGGCCTTCTCCAGCCTATCGAGCCGGTGGGTCAGCCCGCCCGAGGAAATCATCAGCAGCGCGTACATCTCCGTCGGCGTTAGCCGATAGGGCGGCCCGCAGCGGCGCAGGGTCGAGATCACGTCAAACTCGCCGCGATCGAGTCCGAAGCCTGCGAAAGTCTCTTCGATGCTCGGCCGGACCATGTTGCCGAGCCGGAAGGCGCGGCCGAGGATCGCCATCGGCTCGGTGTTCAGATCGGGCAGCTCGCGTGCCCATAGCCGGCGCAGCCGATCCACATGGTCCTCCATCGCGCGATCTCGGTTTTGCGATTCATCCGTCATTTCAGCGCCTTGGCCGTTGGATACCCGGCCGGCAGGCATACACCTCATGCCGTCGCTCGCCAAGATATCTTGGCGCGAAGATAATTATCTTGACGAGAGGATATCTCCCAGCTAGATATCTTCCTGCAAAGATAAATCGCCCACGCTCAGCCAGGGAGGCAGTCATGTTCAACGTCCTTCGGTCCGAAGATCAGCAGCGCGGCGCCAATCGCACGGTGCGTTTCGAGGGAGAGACGCTCGGCGGCCCGGTCTCGTTCTTCATCGTCGATGCCGAGCCGGGCCAGGGCTCGATGCTGCACGTCCACCCCTATTCGGAGACCTGGATCGTCCGGAAGGGCGAGGCCGAATTCACCATCGGGGGTGAACGGACGCGCGGCCACCCCGGCGACATCGTCGTCGCCGCGCCCGACGTCCCGCACCGCTTCGAGAATGTCGGCGACGGCCGGCTCGAACTGATCTGCGTCCACCCGAACGGGCGAATCCTGCAGCAGAACCTCTGACGCTCGCTGACCGCCAAAGGAGGGCCGACCGTTTCCAAAATGCTCTTCGTCAACTTGCTCGTCGCCGGCCTTCCGCCGCGACGCGCGCCTGCGAGCCGATCACCTGCAAGCAGAACGCGGATTTCAGCGCTCATCAAACCGCAAGCATGGTCTGATGCCAGACGATCACCCTCCGGCTGCAGAACCGCGATTAACGCTCTGACGAGCCGACATCTCAACTTTGCAGCATTCCGCGCGAACTGGCCGGCAAATAATACAGCCGTGCGCGAGTTAAATCGGCATGAAAATCTGGCTCCTGTTCGATAGAATCTGCGGAACGCTCGTGGTCGCGACAATCAAGACAAATAGTACAATTGACATACGTGTCTAAAGAGCGTAACATCAATTTTGTCGATATTTGCTCGGACGGTTGGTTTTATTTTCGCGCTCTGGCGCGTCTCTGACGAACTCCCCTTTCAAAATCGTTCTGAATCCGCCGAGCATTCGCATGGCGGACGATAGGTCTTGCCAACAGGAGGGTTCTTCAATGACCACCGGCACAGTGAAATGGTTCAACTCCACCAAGGGTTTTGGCTTCATTCAGCCTGACAACGGCGGGCAGGACGTCTTCGTCCACATTTCCGCTGTCGAGCGCGCCGGAATGCGCGATCTGCAGGAAGGCCAGAAGATCGGCTTCGAGGTCGCTCGCGACAACAAGTCCGGCAAGATGGCCGCCGAGCAGCTCCAGGCTGCGTGATAGGGACGTCATTCGTCGCGGTGACCATGGATGTACCGGCACTGCCGACTGTAATGACTTCCGAGGGAAGGCCAAGCGAATGCTTGGCCTTTTTTGTGCCCGACACGGCAATCGAAACCAACAGGAGGCCATCTTGGCTGAACATTCAAAGCAGCGCACCGAGGCCGACAACAACTTCCTGAAGGTGCAGACCCAGGCGCTGGCCCGCAACCGGATCATCTCCGAGGCTGACAGCATCGCCCAGGCCCGCGATGCGAATACGGCGAAGCTGCGGCAATTGCGGCTTCAGAAGGAAGCGCTCGAGCGCGAGGCGCAGGCCCTGGCCCCCGCCAAAACCAAAGCGCGCCGCAAGATCGTCCGCGGCTGATCCGGCTCCGACGGGCGGCGGTGCCGGTCGCGGCTGGCGATTGCCCGGCCGAGCGTTCCCCTGCTACTCCGGCGCATGCTCCGTCCTCCGGTCAGACTCCAGCGCAATGACATGAACACGGTCGCTGCCGTGCACCGCGCAAGTTTTGACGAGCGCTTGCCCTGGCTGGCCGGGCTGCACACGCCCGAGGAAGACCGCGCCTATTTCCGGAACGTCGTCTTCGAGGAATGCGAGGTCTGGGGCACGCTCGAGGGCAGCATGCTCACCGGCTTCATCGCCTTCCGCGCCGGTTGGATCGATCAGCTCTACGTACTGCCGGCCTATCAAGGCCAGGGTGTGGGCAGCGCGTTGCTGGACGTCGCGCAGAGGCGTTGCTCCGAACTCAACCTCTGGACGTTTCAGCGCAACGCGATCGCCCGGCGCTTCTATGAGCGGCACGGCTTTATGGCGGCCGAGCTAACTGACGGATCGCGCAATGAAGAGCGCGAGCCCGACATCCGCTATATCTGGCGCAGGCCTGATCAATCTCACGGTCGAGGCGTGATCTAAATTTCCGCAAACAGCCGCCGCTGCAACTCGTCCCACAACTCCGGCGATTGCGCCGCCAGGATGCCAGAGCCCTGCTCCGCCGGCCTGTAAGGGCGCCCGTCGAAGCGCGCCGCACGGCCGCCGGCCTCTTCGAGAAAGAGAGCGCCCGGCGCATGGTCCCAGGGCAGGCCACGCCAGAACACGACGAAGTTCTGCTCGCCGCGCACGATAGCCGGGTATTCCTCACCGGCGCAAAACATCCCCGGCAGGATGGCGGCGAGGTCCCGGCCATTAGCGTGCACGCGCGCCGTGATCTCGGCTGGCAGGAAGCGCGTGAGCACGCCGCCGCGCAGTCCGGTCCATTGCGGTGGCCTCCCCACCCTGACGCGCCGGCCATCGATCCAGGCGCCGGCGCCGCGCTCGGCGACATGGATGGTATCGGTCGCCGGGCTGAGCATCCAGGAGGCGACCGGCTCGCCCTCGCGCAGCAGCGCCACCATCATCGAGAAGCACGGGCTGCCCTTGACGAAGTTCGAGGTGCCATCGATCGGATCGACGACGAAAACAGTGCCCTCGCCCAGCCCCTGCAACAGTTCCGGCTGCGCCGAGACCGCCTCCTCGCCGATCACCCGCGAACCCGGCAGCAGCGCGGGCAGGCGGAGATTGAGCAGCTGCTCGGCCTCTTCGTCCGCGATCGTGACCTCTTCGCCAGGCGATTTCACCCGGACCTCGGCTTCCGCGAGCTTGCGGAAGCGCGGCATCACCACCCCGGCTGCGACCTCGCGCAGCAGGTCGGAGACCTGCCCGATCAGCTCCTGTCCCGCCATCGTCAGAAGCCCCGCCCCTCCAGCTCGGCTTCGGCTTCGGTGATGTAGTCCCGGATCACCGGCACGGCGCTCTTGTGCGGGCCGAGCAGCAGCTGGAACACCATGTCGCCGCCGATACCGAAGGAGATCGAGCAGGCGGAGAGGTAGAACTCCCACATCCGCGCGAAGCGCTCGCCCAGCATCGTCACCACCTCCGGCCGGTGCGCCATGAAGCGCTCGCGCCAGGCTTCCAGCGTCCAGTGATAGTGCCGGCGCCAGAACTCGCAGTCGGAATGCCAGAGGCCCGTCTGCTCGACCGCGGCGAAGACCTCCGACAGCGCCGGGGCATAGCCGCCGGGGAAGATGTACTTGTCGAAGAACGGGCCGGTGAAACCGGGCGGACCGACGCGGCCGATGCAATGGACGAGCGCGATCCCATCCGGGGTGAGCAGGTCGCGGATCTTCTCGAAATATTCGAGGTAATGCGCGACGCCGACATGCTCCATCATGCCGACCGAGACGACGCGGTCGAACGTCCCGGTCAGCTCGCGATAATCCTTGTTGATGAAGTTCACGGCATCGCCGACGCCGGCGGCTTCCGCCCGCTTCTGCGCCGCCGCCATCTGGTCGGGCGAGACGTTGAGCCCGGTCACCTTGGCGCCGCAGGCCTTGGCGAGATAGATCGAGAGCTCGCCCCAGCCCGAGCCGATATCGAGCACCTTCATGCCGGGCTCGATCTTCAGCTTAGCGGCGATGTGGCGGAGCTTGGCCTTCTGCGCGTTTTCCAATCCTACGTCAGGAGAATGCCAGTAAGCGCAGGAATAGGTCATCGTCTCGTCGAGCCAGAGCCGGTAGAACTCGGTCGGGATGTCGTAGTGGTGCTTCACCTTCTTGCCGGCGACGCCGAGCGGATTGTGCATCCGCCAGCGCCGGATTTTGAAGCGGATCTTGCGGATCGCCGCCTGCAGCGGGTGCTTGCGCAATTCGCTGCGCTGGATCCAGAACAGCGTCAGGAGGTCATGGATGGTCGAGCCGTCCTCGAACTCGATCCGCTCATCCATATAGCCTTCGGCCAGCGCCAGCTCGGGATTGAGGAAGAGCTCGCGCTCGATCCTGGTATCCTTGAAGCGCACCGTCACCTCGCCGGCGACGACGGGCTTGCCGGCGAAGACGAATTCGGTCCGGCCCGGCCCGAAGACGTGTCGCTGGCCGTCCGGCGCGATCACGGTCAGACGCCCCTTGCGGATCGAGCGCTTCAGCAGTTTCGGCAACAGCAGCATGGTGGGGCAGGCTCCGGTCGATCGCGCGCAAGCTATTGGTTCGTCCGAGGCAGCACAAACCCTGCGTGCAATCAACCTGACTCCATCGTCAGCACAGCCATGCTAGGGGTTTGCGCCAAGGCGCCCCGGCGCCACCCTCGAGACGGAAGCCCGATGTCCTGGCGTGATTTCTGGAATGGCGAGCATGCGATCTACGTCTCGGATCGCCACAAGGCCCTGCACTATCGCCGCATCGCCCAGGACATTGCTGCCGCGGTCCCGTCGAAAAATGCCGTCGTGCTCGATGTCGGCTGCGGCGAGGCGTTCCTGGCCGATCTCGTCGCCGGCGTCGCCGGCCGGCTGATCCTCTGCGAGGCGGCGCCGGCCGTCCGCGACAGGCTGGAAGCTCGCTTTGGCGAGATTGCCAATCTCTCGGTGCTGTCTCCCGAAGAGGTCGAGGTTCTGCCAGGCGATTCGCTCGACCTCGTCGTCGCCAACTCGCTGATCCAGTATCTCAGCGAGGATGAGCTGAGGCGGGCGCTCGCCACCTGGCGCGCCAAGCTCAAGCCCGGCGGCGAGCTCATCCTCGCCGACGTGATCCCGCCCGACCTCTCGCCCCTGACCGACGCGATCGAACTGCTCGGCTTCGCCTGGCGCGGCGGCTTCTTCATCGCCGCGCTCGGCGGATTGGTGCGCACCGTCTTCTCGGATTACCGCAAGCTGCGGGCACAATACGGGCTCTCGACTTACAGTGCCGCCGGCATCACCGCGCTGGTCGAGGCTGCCGGCTTCAAGGGCGTCACACGCCGCACGAATTTCGGCCATAATCCGCGCCGCATGGCCTTCTCGGCGCGCAAGCCACTGGCAGCGGAGACTCCTGTGCCATGACCTCGCTCGCGCTCATACTCACCATCGTCACGCTGGCCCTGGCTGGCGCCATGGCAGGCTTCTTCTATGCCTATTCGATGTCGGTGATGTGGGCGCTCGACGCGGTCGATCCGAAGGCTGCGATCGCGTCGATGCAGAGCATCAACATCGTCGTGCGCAACGCGATCTTCTTCCCCGCCTTCTTCGGCACGCCGGTGGTGGCGCTGCTCGCGGCCGGGCTCTGGTGGAAGGAGGGGATCGGGCAGGTCGCCCTGCTGCTCGTGCTCGCCGCCATCGTCTATCTGGCGGGAACCTTCCTCGTCACCCTCGTCGCCAACGTGCCGATGAACGAGGCGCTCGCCATCGCCACGATTCCTGCCGATCCCGAGCAGGCGCGGACGCTCTGGCAGACCTATTCCCGCCCGTGGACGCTGTGGAACCATCTCCGGACACTCGCGAGCCTCGTCAGCCTCCTGCTGGTCGGCTGGGCGCTCTACGCCGCCGGGCAAATGCCCTCGGCCTGATCCTGATCAGGCTTCTTCGCGCTCGGCGAAGGAGAAGAATTTGTGCCCGGCGAAGGTGAAGACCATCACGATCAGCGTGGTGACCACCTGCATCGGCAAATAGGGCAGCCCGGCGAGCTTGACGAAGAGGTGCATCAGCATGCCGGTGAGCAGGAAGCCGACGAAAGCAATCAGGCCAAAGCGCCAGCTCGCCTCGCCATGCGTGCGCGTCGCCACGAAGGTGAGCCAGCGGTTCAGCACATAGGAGACGACGCCGCCGAGTACGAAACCGGCGAGCGACGCCAGGACGGGATCGACCCCGCCGAGCTCGACCAGGCCGATCAGCAAACTGTAATGCGCGCCCGCCGCCACCCCGCCCGAAAAGGCATAGGCGACGAGTTGCCTAGCGCGGCGGGGAAGATGGTTCAGCATCCGGAGCAGGATACACCCGGATACTGAACGGAATCCTACGGCCGATCAGCCCGCATCGCTGCCGGCGAGATTGGCCGGCATGCCCTCGACAGGCAGGTCGAGCGCCTGCTTCAGCGTCTCGAGATTGTATTCGCGGATGCGGCCATTCGTGGGGTCGCTGACATAGGCGCTGCCGCCGACCACCGCGAGCGACGGCGTCGGGGTCTTGGCGCCGTACTGGCAGTCGAAGGCCGGCACGGCCTCGAAGCTGGCGAGCTCCTTCCAGGCAGCGACGTCATAGACCCTGAGCTTGCCATCCGGCGTCAGATTTGCGAGCCGCCGGCCATTGGCCGAGAGTTCGAACTGGCAGGCCGACTGGCCGCCCGGGACCGGCAGGACATCGGCCGCGGTCAGCGACTTGGCGGTCGGATCGACCCGGAGCAGGCCATCATAGGGCGAGGTCTTGCCGTAGTTGGCGACCATGAACTTCGCGCCGGCTTTGGCCTTGATCGTGCTCAGCCGGCGCCCGTCGGGATAGGCGAGCTTGTGCGCGCTTAACTTCGCCCCGGCCTGCGACAGCACCAGCATGCCGCCGCCCTCCCCCTCGGCGCAGCCGAAGACATGGCGGCCATCGGCCGCGGCATGGCCGTGATAGAGCTTGCAGGAGGCGTCGGGCTTGGCCGGGTCGTTGAGGCTGGCGAGCTTGGTCCAATCGCCCTTGGTCCGGTCGAGGATCTCGAACCCATTCGGCCGCGACGAAGCGCTCTTGTCCTCGCCCTTCACATAGACCGGGTTCGGCACCGACATCAGCCAGCGCCCCTCGCCGAGCGGCACGACGATGCCGTGCTGCGGCCCCGGGCTCGGCCATTCCGTCAGCGCCGGCTTGTCCTTGGAAAGATCGTTGATCGCGACCAGCACCGCCTTCGCCGTGCTCTGCCCGTCCCAGGGGCGGATGCCGTCATAGAATAGTGCGAGCTGGCCATGGCCGGAGATGACATGGGCCGGCTTCTGGCCGGTCAACGTCAGGTCGAGGAGCTTCACCGGCCCCTTCTCGATGTCGTTGTGGTCGCCATGCGACTCGATCGTCAGGCCGGTGTCGAGGAAGCGGATCGTGCCGGCATCGTCGCCGGTCTTGATCACCACGAAGCGGCCGCCCTGCGCCGTGGCGAAGCCGGGATTGGCCTTGGGCACGTCGAAGCTGTGGGTGACCTCGCCGCTATCGAGATCGAGCACCCGCACGACCGGTTTCTCATGATCGGCGAAGACCAGACGGCCGCGCAGCACGGCATGGTCATGGGCCAGGGCCGGCAGGCTCGACAGCAAGGCAGATAGCGCAAGGAAAGACAGGAAGTTGAAACGCATTGGTAAATCTCCGAACTAGCGCCACGAAAAGCAGAAAAAACGGCTTGAAATCCTTCAGCCCTCATCCTGAGGAGCGATCCAAAGGATCGCGTCTCGAAGGATGCTCCAGCTGGTTCCGGAGTCTCCGGGAGCATCCTTCGAGACGGCCCTGCGGGCCTCCTCAGGATGAGGGCTACGCATGCGGACGGAAGCTCAGGCGGCGGTCGCCCGGCGCCAGGCCGGGAACGGATCCGGCAGGTCCCGGTAGCGCTCGGGCTTGAAGGCGATGGTCGGGGTCTCGCCGAGCAGGCAGGCATCAAGGGCGGCGGTGATGGCGCGTTCGTCCATGCCGGCCCCGATGAAGACCAGTTCCTGCCGGCGATCGCCCCAGACCGAGTGCCAGTGCCGGTTCAGGATCGCCTTCCACTCGGGATGGTCGGGCCAGCGCGGACGCGGCACCGCGGCCCACCAGAAGCCCATCGCTTCGGTCCGGCAGATGCTACCTGCGAGCGACATCTCGCCGACCCATTCCGGCCGCGTCGCCAGCCAGAAATGGCCCTTGGCCCGGATCAGCCCCGGCCAGGTCCGGGAGAGGAAGGCGTTGAATTTTTCCGGGTGGAACGGCCGGCGCGCCCGGTAGACGAAGGAGGAGATGCCGTACTCCTCGGTCTCCGGCACATGGTCCTTGAAGCCGTAAAGCTCCTTGTGCCAGAGCGGATGCTCCTGCGCCTTCTCATGGTCGAACAGGCCGGTATCGAGGATCTGATCGAGCGCCACGCGGCCGAAATCGGCCTCGATCAATCGCGCATCGGGATTGAGCGCCCGGATCACCAATTTTGCCTGCGCCGCGGCCTCAGGCCCGGCATCGCCGACCTTGTTGAGCACGACGACGTCGGCGAACTCGATCTGCTCGACCAGGAGATCGACCAGCGTGCGCTCGTCGCCCTCGCCGGCGGTCTCGCCGCGCTCGCGCAAGAAGTCGCGCGAACCGTAGTCCTTGAGCAGGTTCACCGCATCGACCACCGTCACCATGGTGTCGAGCCGAGCGAGATCGGACAGCGAGAAGCCGTCCTCGTCGCGGAATTCGAAGGTCGCGGCGATCGGCAGCGGCTCGGCGATGCCGGTGCCCTCGATCAGCAGATAGTCGAAGCGCCCGTCGCGGGCGAGCCGGCCGACCTCGGCGAGGAGATCGTCGCGCAAGGTGCAGCAGATGCAGCCATTGCTCATCTCGACCAGCTTCTCGTCGGTGCGCGAGAGATCGCCACCACCGGAGCGGACCAGGTCGGCGTCGATGTTCACCTCGCTCATGTCGTTGACGATGACCGCGACCTTGCGACCCTCGCGGTTGTTGAGGACGTGGTTGAGCAGCGTCGTCTTGCCGGCGCCGAGAAAGCCGGACAGCACGGTGACGGGAAGGCGGGAGTCCATCTCGGATCTCATATTTTGTTACGTTGTAACATTTCATAGCGAGAGCGGATTGCAGAGGCAAGGCTGCGATTGAGCGTCAATATTCGATCGTGCTGCCATCCCGGACAGAGCGAAGCGGAGATCCGGGATCGATTCCGGAACCTCTTTCGGAAAAGCTCCGGAATGGGTCCCGGTTTCCCTGCGGTCGCCCGGGATGACTCACGCGCTTTTTTGGCGTGTAGCGGTCCTGCGCTGATGAGCGCTTCAGAAGTCACCGAACCTCGCTAAGCTCGCGAGAAGGTACCGGGCTGGCGCGGAAAGCTGGCGGCCCTCGGCAGCCGCGCCGTGTTCGGGCCGGGCTGCCCGTGTTGCGGATAGGTTAGCGGCGCGACCACTTCGCGTCGTCATGCTCGGCCTTGTGCCGAGCATCCACGTCTCGACCACCGCATCGCCTAAAGGAAGACGTGGATGGTCGGGACAAGCCCGACCATGACGGAGAGGACGATCAAACGTCGATCTTGATCCGCGGCACCGAGGGATCGCGCCGTGCCGTCTCGATCACGCTGTCGAGCAGGCCGGGAAAGCGCCGCTCGAACTCCTCGCGGCGGATGCTGAGGAAACGCACCGTCCCCTCTGCCCGCGACCGCGTGATCCCGGCCTCGCGCAATTTGGCGAAATGGTAGGAGAGCAGCGAGGGCGAGGCGAGCTGGGTGAAGGCGCCGCAGCGCGCCTTGTCGACCTCGTCGCAATCGGCGAGCGAGACCAGGATGCCGAGCCGGATCGGATCGCCCAGCGCCGCGAACACGTCGGCCGGCAGGACATCCTCGATCTCGGGGTGGAAGAGCTGCTTCATCACCTCTGGAATAATTGCATCGGCTGCTCCTGACAAGTTTCAATGATCCTTGAATTTAGGATTGACTCATGGTCGGCCGACGCCCATGATTCAACGATCATTGAAATTGTCGGCAACTCCCCACGGAGCGCTCTGCCATGGACATCCGTCTTCTCCTGCTGGCCGGCGGCGCCTTCGCCATCGGCACCGGCAGCCTCGTCATCACCGGCATCCTCCCCAATCTCGCCGCCGCCTTCGGCGTCAGCGTCGATACGGCCGGCCTGCTGATCTCGATCTTCGCCATCGCCTATGCCATCGGCTCGCCGGTGCTCTCGACCCTGTTCGGCAATCTCGACCGCCGGCTCGTGCTGGTCGGCTCGCTCACCGTCTTCACCCTCGCCAATCTCGTCGCCGCCTTCACCAGCGACTTCACCTGGCTGATGCTGGCGCGCATCGTCATGGCGCTCGGCTCTGGCGTGTTCATGCCGGCGGCGAACGCGGTCGCCGTGGCGCTGGTGCCGCCCGAGCGCCGGGCCCGCGCCATCGCGCTGGTCACCGGCGGCATGACCGTGTCGCTGATCCTCGGCGTGCCGCTCGGCACCGCCGTCGCGACGCTCGGCTGGCACTTCGCCTTCCTCGTCGTGGCGCTGTTCGGCGCGCTCGCGCTCGCCGGTCTGCTGTTCAAGATGCCGGCGGGCCTGCCGCGCGGCGCCAACACGCTCGCCGAGCGGCTCCAGGTCGCGCGTCGCGGCGATGTCCTGCTGGCGCTCGGCACCACCGCGCTTTGGACCACCGGCGCCTTCACGCTCTACACCTATGTCGCCCCCTTCCTCGCAGCCCATGCCGGCATCGCCGGCCATTGGCTGAGCGCGACGCTGGTGCTGACCGGCATCGGCTCGGCGCTGGGCAACCAGCTCGGCGGCCAGGCCAGCGACCGCTTCGGCCCGGTGCCGACACTGACCTTCGTGCTGACCCTGCTCGCAGCCTCGCTCGCCGCCGCCTCGCTCGTCGCGGTGACTCTGCCGCCGGCGGTCGCGATTGTCGTCCTGCCGGTGATCCTGATGATCTGGAGCGGCGCCGGCTGGGCCGGGCATCCCTCGCAGATGTCGCGCCTCGCCGCGATGGCGCCCGATGCGGTCGTGGTCGCGCTCTCGCTCAACGCCTCGGCGCTCTATGTCGGCATCGCCGCCGGCGCGGCGCTCGGCCAGCAGGTGCTGCGCCACGGCGCCTCCTGGCAGCTCGGCGTCGTCGGCGCGGCCTGCGAGCTCGGCGCACTCGGCCTGCTGCTGATCGGGACGCAGCGGCGCAAGGCGGCGGCCCGCAAGGCCGCTCGCGTCGGCGAGGTTGCGGTCGCGCCGACCTCGCAATGACGATGGGGCCGTCTCAGGAGTCGTTGCTGTTGATCATCGCGGCAAACCTCAGGCCCTGACCTCGAACACCATGTTGAACGGCGTCTCGGTGGCGCGGCGGAACCGGGTGAAGCCGGCGTCGAGCGCGACCTTGCGCAAACGCATCTCGCCTGCCTGCGCGCCGAGCCCTAATCCCACCTCCTGCGCCATCGAGGCCGGCGTGCAGATCATCGTCGACGCCCCGTAGAAGATCCGGCCGACGGGATTGAGGTTCTGCTTGAGATTGTCGTGGGCGAAGGGCTCGACGATCATCCAGGTGCCGCCCGGCGCCAGCGTTTCCTTGACATGGCGGCCGGCCCCGACCGGATCGCCCATATCGTGCAGGCAGTCGAACATCGCGACGAGATCATAGCTCGCCGCCGGAAAATCCTTGGCGCTCGCCCGCTCGAAGACGATGCGATCGCCGACCCCGGCCTTCTGCGCCGCCTCCTTGCCCTTCTCGATCGAGGGGCCGTGATAGTCGAAGGCGTAGAAGCGCGACTTCGGATAGGCCTGCGCCATTAGGATAGTCGAGGCGCCATGGCCGCAGCCGACATCGGCGACGACGGCGCCGGCTTCGAGCTTGGCCTTGACGCCGTCCAGCGCGGGAATCCAGCTGCTCACCAGATTGGTGTTGTAGCCCGGCCGGAAGAAGCGCTCGGTGCCGCGGAACAGGCAGTTGCTGTGCTCGTGCCAGCCCAGCCCCGCGCCGGTCCTGAAGGCCTCCTCGACCTTGGGCTCGTCGACCCACATCGACTGGACGATCTCGAAGGCGCCGGCGAAGAAGGCCGGGCTGCCCTCCTCGGCGAAGGCCATGGCCTGCTCCGGCGACAGGCTGAAGCTGTCGATCGTCTCGTCATACTGAACGTACTCGGCGGCGGCCTGGGCCGAGAGCCATTCGCGGACATAGCGTTCCTTGAGGCCGGTCCGGCTGGCGAGTTCCGCCGCCGTGACGGGCTCCCCATCGGCCATCGCCTTGTAGAGGCCGAGCTGGTCGCCGAGGACGATGAGCGAGCCGGTGACGCAGGCTCCGACGTCTCCGACCAGGCGTCCCACCAAGGCATCGAGTTTCTGCGGATCGGATTGACGCATGGCCAAGCTCCTCTGGTTGGGGAGGGCGCGGCCGGGGCCTGACGCGAACCGGCTCGACGCCATCGCGGAAGCGGATGCTATACCCCGCCGGTCACCACTCAACTGCGCAAAGGGAGAAACGCGCCACCTCTGCGCGCAGGACCTGTGTGCGCATGACAGGAAGCAGCGCTTTCCGCTTCCCCCCGCCGCTCGCGGCGTCTATAGCGAGCGCCTAGCATTCATCTTTGGGCACGCGCTGGCCTCCGCTCCTTTCGATCGGACGGGCCGTGCGCGCCCGCACGGAACCGGTCGAGACCATGCCCAAGCGCACAGACATCAAGACGATCCTGATCATCGGCGCGGGCCCCATCATCATCGGTCAGGCCTGCGAGTTCGACTATTCCGGCACCCAGGCCTGCAAGACGCTGAAGGCCGAGGGCTACCGGATCGTGCTGGTCAATTCGAACCCGGCGACGATCATGACCGATCCGGAGCTGGCCGACGCGACCTATGTCGAGCCGATCACGCCTGAGATCGTCGCCAAGATCATCGAGAAGGAACGCAACGTCCTGCCCGGCGGCTTCGCCCTGCTGCCGACCATGGGCGGCCAGACGGCGCTCAACTGCGCGCTCTCGCTCCAGAAGATGGGCGTGCTGGAGAAATTCGATGTCGAGATGATCGGCGCCACCGCCGACGCGATCGACAAGGCCGAGGATCGCGAGCGCTTCCGCGAGGCGATGACCAAGATCGGCCTCTCGACCCCGCGCTCGCACCACGTCAAGACGCTCGGCGCCGCGCTGGAAGCGCTGGAGGATATCGGCCTGCCGACGATCATCCGGCCCTCCTTTACCATGGGCGGCACCGGCGGCGGCATCGCCTACAACAAGAGCGAGTTCATCGAGATCTGCGAGCGCGGCATCGACGCCTCGCCGACCAGCGAGATCCTGATCGAGGAGAGCGTCCTCGGCTGGAAGGAATACGAGATGGAGGTCGTCCGCGACAAAGCGGACAACTGCATCATCGTCTGCTCGATCGAGAATCTCGACCCGATGGGCGTCCACACCGGTGATTCGATTACCGTCGCCCCGGCGCTGACGCTGACCGACAAGGAATACCAGATCATGCGCGACGCCTCGCTGGCGGTGCTGCGCGAGATCGGCGTCGAGACGGGCGGATCGAACGTTCAGTTCGCGGTCGATCCCGAGACCGGACGCATGATCGTCATCGAGATGAACCCGCGCGTCTCGCGTTCTTCGGCGCTGGCGTCGAAGGCGACCGGCTTCCCGATCGCCAAGGTCGCGGCGCGCCTTGCCATCGGCTACACGCTCGACGAGATCGAGAACGACATCACCGGCGGCGCCACCCCGGCCTCGTTCGAGCCGACGATCGACTATGTCGTCACCAAGATCCCGCGTTTCGCCTTCGAGAAGTTCCCGGGCTCCGAGCCGACGCTGACCACCGCGATGAAGTCTGTCGGCGAGGCCATGGCGATCGGCCGCACCTTCCAGGAATCGCTGCAGAAGGCGCTGCGCTCGCTGGAGACCGGCCTCGACGGGCTCGACGAGATCGAGATCGAGGGCATCGGCCAGGGCGACGATCGCAACGCGATCAAGGCGGCACTCTCGACCCCGACGCCGGACCGCATCCTCCAGATCGGCCAGGCGATGCGCGCCGGCTTCACCGACGAGCAGATCCATGAGAGCTGCAAGGTCGATCCCTGGTTCCTCGAGCAGATGCGCGGCATCGTCGAGACCGAGGAGAAGATTCGGAAGCATGGCCTGCCGCAGACGCCGGTCGCCTTCCGCCAGCTCAAGGCGATGGGCTTCTCCGACAAGCGCCTCGCCGCGGTTGCCGGCAAAAGCGAGGCCGAGGTCCGCACCCTGCGCCGCTCGCTGCAGGTGCGCCCGGTGTACAAGCGCATCGACACCTGCGCCGCCGAGTTCGCCTCACCGACGGCCTATATGTACTCGACCTACGCCATGCCGTTTGCCGGCGCGCCGGCCGACGAAGCCAAGCCCTCCGACCGCAAGAAGGTCGTCATCCTCGGCGGTGGGCCGAACCGGATCGGCCAGGGCATCGAGTTCGACTATTGCTGCTGCCATGCCTGCTACGCATTGCGCGACGCCGGCTACGAGACCATCATGGTCAACTGCAATCCCGAGACGGTCTCGACCGATTACGACACCTCGGACCGGCTCTATTTCGAACCGCTGACCGCCGAGGACGTGCTCGAGATCCTCGAGACCGAGAAGCAGGCCGGCACGCTGCACGGCGTCATCGTCCAGTTCGGCGGCCAGACCCCGCTGAAGCTGGCGCATGCGCTGGAAGAGGCCGGCATCCCGATCCTCGGCACGTCGCCCGATGCGATCGACCTTGCCGAGGACCGCGACCGCTTCAAGCGCCTGCTCGACAAGCTGCATCTCAAGCAGCCCAAGAACGGCATCGCCTATTCGGTCGAGCAGTCGCGTCTGATCGCGGCCGAGCTCGGTCTGCCCTTCGTGGTGCGCCCATCCTATGTGCTCGGCGGCCGCGCCATGGCGATCATCCGCGACGAGGTGATGTTCGAGGACTACCTGCTCGGCACCCTGCCCTCGCTGATCCCCTCCGAGGTCAAGGCCAAGTACCCGAACGACAAGACCGGCCAGATCAACACCGTCCTTGGCAAGAACCCGCTGCTGTTCGACCGCTATCTCTCCGATGCGATCGAGGTCGACGTCGATTGCCTCTGCGACGGCAAGGACGCCTTCATCGCCGGCATCATGGAGCATATCGAGGAGGCCGGCATCCATTCCGGCGATTCAGCCTGCTCGCTACCGCCGCGCTCGCTCTCGCCCGAGCTGATCGCCGAGCTGGAGCGCCAGAGCAAGGCGATGGCGCTCGCCCTCGACGTCGGCGGCCTGATGAACGTGCAATACGCCATCAAGGACGGCGACATCTATGTGCTCGAGGTCAATCCGCGGGCCTCGCGCACCGTGCCTTTCGTCGCCAAGGTGATCGGCCAGCCGATCGCCAAGATCGCGGCGCGGCTGATGGCCGGCGAGAAGCTCGCCAGCTTCGGCCTTAAGCAAGAGAAGCTCCAGCATGTCGGCGTGAAGGAGGCGGTGTTCCCCTTCGCCCGCTTCCCCGGCGTCGACGTGCTGCTCGGGCCGGAGATGCGCTCGACCGGCGAGGTCATCGGCCTCGACCGCTCCTTCGACGTCGCCTTCGCCAAGAGCCAGCTCGGCGCCGGCTCCAAGCTGCCGGTCAAGGGTACGGTCTTCGTCTCGGTCCGCGACGAGGACAAGCCGCGCATCCTGCCCTCGGTCGCGATCCTGGCCGAGCTGGGCTTCCAGATCGTCGCGACCGGCGGCACGCTGCGCCTGCTCCAGGAGAACGGCATCCGCGCCAGCAAGATCAACAAAGTGCTGGAAGGCCGCCCGCACGTCGTCGACGCGATCAAGAACGGCGAGATCCAGCTCGTCTTCAACACCACCGACGGTCCACAGGCGCTGGCGGACTCGCGCTCGCTGCGCCGGGCGGCCCTCTTGCACAAGGTGCCCTATTATACCACCTTGGCCGGAGCGATCGCCGCGGCGGAGGGCATCAAGGCCTATTGCAGCGGAGATCTCGAAGTGAGGTCGCTGCAATCCTATTTCGCCCGCGCCGCCTGAACCGGCTGCGCGGCGAAGTAGTTTTCTGACGATCGGGAGCGATTCGGGCGCGTTGGCCTTAAGCTGGCGCGTGACCGATCGCTTTTCATAACTGGGACGGAACGATGGACAAGGTTCCCATGACGGCCGGCGGTTTCGCCGCCCTCGAAGTCGAGTTGAAGCAGCGCCAGCAGGTCGAGCGCCCGCGCATCATCCAGGCGATCGCGGAAGCGCGCGCGCTGGGCGATCTCTCGGAGAATGCCGAGTATCACGCTGCCAAGGAGGCCCAGTCGCTGAACGAGGGCCGCATCATGGAGCTCGAATCGCTGATCGGCCGCGCCGACATCATCGATGTCAGCAAGCTTGGCGGCGACACCATCAAGTTCGGTGCCACCGTCAAGCTGATCGACGACGATACCGAGGAAGAGAAGCTCTACCAGATCGTCGGCGAGCCGGAATCGGACGTGAAGTCCGGCAAGGTCTCGATCGGCTCGCCGATCGCGCGCGCTTTGATCGGCAAGAAGGTCGGCGATTCCGTCCAGGTCAACACGCCGGGCGGCGGCAAGTCCTACGAGGTCGTCAGCGTCGCCTTCCGCTGATCGGACGACTTGGCCAGTCCTGCGGCAGTACCTAGATTAGAGATCCGACTGCCGCCGGAGACCACGTCATGACCACGCGCCGCGCATTTCTCACCGGGTCCGCCGCGCTCGCTGCCGGCGGGCTCGTTTCGCTTCCGGTGCTGGCGCAGGGTATCGCCATCGGCGGCATCCGTGTCGATGCGCGCCTGCTCGGCCCGCAGGGCTGGGGCGAGAATGCGCCGCGGATCGGCCGCGCCCTCGAGCGGGAACTTGCTCGTCAGCTCATCGCGCTGCGCCAGCGCGGCGGCCCGATCCTGCTCGTCACCGTCAAGGGCCTCTGGCTCGCCAGCGCCGCCGGCGGCGGCATGGCCGGCGATGGCGGTGGCGGCAATAGCGACGATATGGACACGGTCGCTGATGTGATCGACCGCGGCCGCCTGGTCGTCAGCCACAACATCCGCTCGATGCTCCCCTCCAACTCGGGAGGCGCCTGGTATCGGCCGGACATCGACGAGCGCCGAGTCGCTGCCCTGCTGGAGAACAACGCCCTGTGGATCAAGCGCTATCTCGGCGCCTGAGGCCATGCTCGTCCGCCGCACCATCCTGATCGGCCTGGCCACGACAATGCTGGCGGGCTGCCAGACGATCGGGCAGACCACGCCGCCGGTCGCGATCGGCACGATTCGCGTCGACACCGGGCCGCTCGCCGCGAAGGGGCAGAGCGCCACAGCCGCCCAGATCAAACCGATGCTGGAGCGCGAGCTCGCCAGCCTCCGCAGCGCCCGCGGCGCAACCCTGCAGGTGACGGTCTCCGGGCTTTATTTGACGAGCTATGCCGGCGGCGCCGCGGCGACGCTCGGCAACGACACGCTGGAAAGCGAAGCGGTGCTCGTCGGCCCGGATGGCCGTGAGCTCGCCCGCTATCCGATCATGTCCATCATGGCGCCGAGCTTCAGCGGCGCCTGGTATCTGCCGGATATCAACCAGCGGCGGATCGACGCCTTGGTCGCGAACAACGCCCAGTGGATCAGGCGGGCGGTCGGCGGTTAGGCATCAGGCGTCATTCTCGGGCGAAGCGAAGCGCAGACCCGAGAATCTCCTGACGAGAAGGTGCTGGTGGGCGCTTTGTCCGGCCTGAGATGCTCGGGTCAAGCCCGAGCATGACGACCTTCTTACAAAGGCGCTATCGGCGCGTCCTTGACCCGGTCGAGCGCCAGGGCGGTACGGACATTGCGCACATTCGGCAGCGCCGTCAGGTCGGCGACGAAATCCTGGAAGGCCTTCAGGTCGGTTGCGACGCATTTCAGGATGAAGTCGATGTCGCCCGACAGAGTCCAGCACTCGCGCACCAGCGACCAGTCGCGGATCCGCCCCTGGAACGCGGCAAGGTCCGCCTCGGCCTGGCTGGCGAGATGGACGAAGGCGAAGCAGACCACCTCGATGCCGAGCTTGCGCTCGTCGAGCAGCGCCCGGTAGCCGGTGATGACGCCGGCCTCCTCAAGCGCGCGCACGCGCCTGAGGCACGGCGGCGGCGAGATGCCGACCCGGCTCGCGAGCTCGACATTGGTCATGCGCCCGTCGCTCTGCAGCTCCGTCAGGATGCGGAGATCGATCTCGTCGAGTTTGGAGCGCACAAATCCTCCTGAAATCGGGACGCGCTGGTGTAGACGGGCCATCGACGCGTTACAAGGCATCGACCACGCCAATCCCGGGCCTCTCCGCCGTGCCGACAGAAAAGACCCCTACCCTCTGGGTGCTGACCGACGGCAAGGCCGGCGACGAGGTCCAGTGCCTCGGCGTCGCCGAACGGATCGGCGTCGTCCCCGAGATCCGCCGGGTCAATCCCGGCAGGCCCTGGAGCTGGCTGATGCCGCGCGGGCCGATCGATCCGCGCGAGGCGCACGACCGGCTGAATAGTCCGATCCGGCCGCCCTTCCCCGATATCGTCATTGCCTCGGGCCGGCGCGCCGTCGCTTATCTGCGCGCCGTCAAGCAGGCCTCGAATGGAGCGACCTTCACCGTCTTCCTGAAAGACCCACGCACCGGCACCGACACCGCCGACTTGATCTGGGTTTCCGAGCACGACCGGCTGCGGGGTGAGAACGTGCTGGTGACGATCACCTCGCCGCACCGGCTCGCGCCGGACGCCCTGTCAGCGGCCCGAGCCGAGCCATTGCCGGAGATCGCCGCCCTGCCCTCGCCCCGCGCCGCCGTTCTGGTCGGCGGCGACAGCCGGCACCACAGCTTCCGGCCCGACGATATCGAGCGCTTCGCCCGCGAACTCGACGCCCTCGCCGCCTCCGGCGTCGCGCTGATGGGCTCGCGCTCGCGCCGCACCCCGCCGGCGCTCGACGCCGCGATCGGCGCGGTCTTCCGCCGCCATGGCGGCTGGTGGTGGGATGGCGCGGGCACCAACCCCTATGTGCCGCTGCTCGCCAATGCCGACGCCATCATCGCCACCGCCGATTCCACCAACATGATCGGCGAGGCCGCGGCGACCGGCATGCCGATCCTCGTCTTCGAACCGCATGGCGGCCATGGCAAGCTCGCCAGGTTCCTGGAGGCGCTGAAGCGCTACGGCGCTGTGCATCATTTCCAGGGCAAGCTTGAAGGCGGCCCTTACCAACCGCTAGATTCGACCGGAACGATCGCGGCCGCCGTCTATGACGGCTGGCGGCGTCACAAGGCAGCGATGGGGCTGGCGTGAAGCGGCCCTGATACCAATATGTCCGGCTCGTGCCGGCTCAGGAAGCAGACAGATGGCCCATATCCACGCCAAGGTGATGATCATCGGCTCCGGCCCGGCCGGCTACACCGCCGCGATCTATGCCGCCCGCGCCATGCTGGAGCCGGTTCTGATCTCCGGCCTGCAGGCCGGCGGCCAGTTGATGATCACCACCGATGTCGAGAACTATCCCGGCTTCGCCGACGTGATCCAGGGCCCCTGGCTGATGGAGCAGATGCAGGCGCAGGCGCAGCACATGGGCACCAGGATGGTCTCCGACCATATCGCCCGCGTCGATCTCTCGCAGCGCCCGTTCCGGCTCTGGGGCGATGGCGGCGACACCTATTCCTGCGATTCGCTGATCGTCTCGACCGGCGCTCAGGCGAAGTGGCTCGGCCTGCCCTCCGAGCAGGCCTTCCAGGGCTTCGGCGTCTCGGCCTGCGCCACCTGCGACGGCTTCTTCTTCCGGAACAAGCAGGTCGTCGTGGTCGGCGGCGGTAACACCGCGGTCGAGGAGGCGCTGTACCTCGCCAATCTCGCTTCCAAGGTCACGCTGGTGCACCGGCGCGATTCGCTGCGGGCCGAGAAAGTGATGCAGGAGCGCCTGTTCAAGCATCCCAAGATCGAGGTGGTCTGGGATTCGGAAGTGGCGGAAATCCTCGGCGGCACGCAGCCGCCCTCCGTGACCCATGTCCGCTTGCGCAACCTGAAGAGCGGCGCCGTGCAGGACCTGCCGACCGACGGCGTCTTCGTCGCCATCGGCCACAAGCCGGCGACCGAGCTCTTCGTCGGCCAGCTCGCCATGCGCGATTCGGGCTATCTCGACGTCGCACCCGGCACGACTCAGACGAACGTGCCCGGTGTCTTCGCCGCCGGCGATGTGACCGACGAGCATTACCGCCAGGCCGTGACCGCGGCCGGCCTCGGCTGCATGGCCGCACTCGACGCCGAACGCTGGCTGATGGCGCAGGAACTCGGCGTGCGCGAAGCGGCCGAATAACCATAAGCCGAACATATCACTGGAATTGATCAATTCCAGCACGATATTAAGGGCTAAAATCAACGGTCCCGGCAAAGGAGTCGTTGACCGGACAACTCGATCCCCCCATCATGCGCTGAACGCATAACACGGGGGGAACGCGGTGGATTGGGACCGCATCCGAATCTTCTACACGGTTGCAGAATCGGGAAGTTTCACTAAGGCTGGCGACGGGTTGGGCCTCAGCCAATCGGCTGTAAGCCGCCAGATCGGCGCGCTCGAGCGCGAACTGCGCGCGCCGCTGTTCCACCGACATACCCGCGGCCTCATTCTCACCGAGCAAGGCGAACTGCTCTGGCGCGCCGCGCGCGAGATGACGCAGCGCCTGGAGCGGACGCGCGCCCAGCTCTCGGAAACGCGCGAGCACCCGTCCGGCGAGCTCAAGGTCACGGCGACCCGTGGCCTCGGCGGCCATTGGCTGACGCCGCGCCTGGCCGAGTTCCTCGACCTCTACCCAGACATCAAGGTCGAGCTCATCCTCACCGACGAGGAGCTCGACCTCTCGATGCGCGAGGCCGACATCGCGATCCGCCTGCGCCAGCCGCAGCAGCCCGACCTGATCCAGCGCCGGCTCTTCACGGTGCACTTCCACGTCTACGGCGCGCCGGCCTATATCAAGCGCTTCGGCGAGCCGAAGAGCTATGAGGAGCTCGACAACCACCGGCTGCTCTCCTTCGGCGCCTCCTCGCCGTCCTATCTGACGGCGGTGCATTGGCTCGGCACGCTCGGCCGCGACCAGCGCAATCCGCGCCCGATCCATCTCACCGTCAACAACATCACGGCGATGAAGCGCGCGGTCGATTCGGGCGCCGGCATCGCCATCCTGCCGGACTATCTGATCGAGGCAGGCTCGCCGCTCGTGCAGCTGATGCGCGAGACCGAGATGCCGCAGCTCGAAAGTTATCTGGTCTATCCGGAGGAGATGAAGTCGGTCGCGCGCGTACAGGTCTTCCGCGATTTTCTGATCCAGAAGGCACAGCGCTGGACCTATTGAAAAACGGGCAGACGCTGCTGCAAATCGCGGCAGCGTCGTGCCTCACCTCGGCTGCGCATGCGTGCAACGCGCGGTCTTCTGGCAATTGTGACGAATTATAGCAATGAGTCATGTGGCCAGCGCATAACCGACCCGCCCTATGCTGCATTGCGAAAAGGCAGGGTCTGCCCGATATTTGACTCACGGTTGTTCGGAACGGGCTCCGCATCTCCTCCCGGCGTTGAGTTCGTTCCAGCCGTTCCCCTCTGAGATGTTTGGCGCTTTTGCGCTGGATGTTTCAAACTTTCAGGCCGGCTCCTTCGGGACGCCGGCCTTTTTTCTTTCAATCTTTGCCGTCCACTTCGAGGCACGCAGCCGAACCGCAGCACCGGATCGGCTGCTTCCGTTCAGCCGCCATGCATTTCGCCGGCGTCCTGTCGTTCGCGCCAATAGCGCGAGGCCAGTGGCCAGAGATGCCAGACGGCGCCGGCGAGCAGCGCGAAGCCGAAAAGCATCGAGCGCCGTGCGCCGCTGGTCAGCGTCTCGGCGGTGTCATCATAGGCGAGGAAAGTTTTTCCGCGAGAGGTCGCCTCGTAAACCAGCTGGCGATCGGGATCGACCAGGAAGCGGACCTGCTGGTCTCGGTCGAGCCTGTCGATGTCGTCGACCCAGAGGCCACGGGCGGGCCGGTAGAGCTGCCGGTAGTTGTATTGACCGTCGTCGCGGATAGCGGCGAGCCAGAGGTCCTGCGTCCGATACGTCGCCGTCCCGCGGCGCCCCGAGCTGACGCGGATCAGCGGCGTGCTGTAGCTCATCGGGCCGACATGGTCGGCGACCAGGAGATCGCCGCGTGCCAGCCGCAGGGTCCGCCAGCCGGCAACGAGCAGCCAGAGACCGAGGACGAGGGAGATCGCGGCGCCGAGCCGGTTCCAGAAATCCGGCGGTTTCGCAGCCTCGGCCATCGCATCTCCGGATCAGTTTTGCTCGATCGTAACACGCTCCTTGGCAGTGTCAGAGGCGGCATTGCCGGCACGCCGCTCGAGCATGAGCAGGGCAAGGCCGGCGGCGATGATCAGCGCGGAGCCGAACAGCATGGCCGAGCTCGGCCAGTCGCCGAAGACGAGCCAGCCGAAGACCACCGCCCAGACGATCAGCGTGTACTGATAGGGCACGACGACCGAGGCCTCGGCCAGCTTGAGCGAGCGCGTCACGCAAAGATGCGCGACCATCGCGACGATGCCGAGGAGGCCGAGCAGGCCGAGATCGGGCAAGGTCGGCGTCACCCAGCCGAAGGGCAGCAACGCGACCCCCATCACCAGGGCGCCCAGCGTCTGCCAGAACACCAGCGTGACATCGGGCGTGCCGCGCAACTGCCGGCCAGTGATCATCATCGCCGCAAAGGAGAAGCTGCCGACAAGCGCGATGATCGCCGGCAGCGACAGGCTCTGCGCCGAGGGGTTGAGCGTGATCACGACGCCGACGAAGCCGGCCGCCACTGCGAGCCAGCGCCCGGTATCGACGCGCTCTCCGAGCAGCAGCGCAGCCAGCACCACCGCCCAGATCGGCGCGGCCAGCCAGAACGTCATCGTGTCGGCGAGCGGCAGATAGGACACTGCCCAGTAGAACAGCGCGACCTCGCAGGAGCCGAGCGTGACGCGCAGCAGCTGCAGGCCGGGGCGTTCGGGCCGCAGCGTGCGGCGGACGCCCTGCTTCACCACGAAGGGGATGATCGCCAGCAGGGCTGCGGCGGAGCGCAGCAGCAGGACCTGGCCGACCGTGTAGGTCGCGACCAGCCATTTCCCCATCACATCGTTGAGCGAGAACAGCAGGATGCCGAGCAGCATCATCAGAATGCCGGCGAAGGTGGCGTTTCGGGAGGGCATGGTCTCGTGGCGGGCAGCGGATGGGGCGCTCTTCATGACCTGCCGCGCCAGGAGCGACAAGCCGGCTGCGCGCAAGGGGCGGGCGCAGCGCAGGCAAGGCACAATAATTTCGCATTGACTTAATTAAGTGAATAACTAAATTAAGCGCATGGATCGCTTCACTGCCCTTGCCGACCCGACCCGCCGCCGCATCGTCGAGATGCTCGGCCAGCGCGCCATGGCGGCGGGCGAGATCACCGCACAGTTCGGCATGAGCGCGCCGGCGATCTCGCAGCATCTCAAGGTGCTGAAAGAGGCGGGGCTGGTGAGCGTCGAAGTCAGCGGCCAGCGCCGGATCTACCGGCTCGACCCCAATGGACTCGATGCCTTCGACGCCTGGGTCCGGCAGGTGCGTGGCTTCTGGAATGCAGGGCTCGACCGCCTGGAACGAGAACTCACGAAACCCGAAGACGAGTGAGGAGAGGTGTCATGAACGACTACGGTGTGGTTCTGGAGAGCGGCGCTGTCCGCTTCGAGCGGCTGCTGCCCGGCCCTGTGGAACGGGTCTGGTCCTATCTCACCGAGTCCGAGAAGCGCGGCACCTGGCTGGCCTCGGGCGCGATCGAGCCGCGCGTCGGCGGCACGGCCGATCTTCTATTCAAGCATTCGCAGATCACCAGCGAGCAGCCGCCCGAGCGCTATCGCGAGATGAACGACAAGGGCTGGCCGTCGAAGGGAACCGTCACGCGCTACGAGCCGATGACGGCCTTGGCGATGACCTGGCCGGGCGAAGGTGACGCCAGCTCCGAAGTGACCTTCGAGCTTACACCCGAGGGCGACAAGGTCAGGCTGGTGCTGACGCATCGCAAGCTCGCCGACAAGGCCGAGATGGCCAGCGTCGCCAGCGGTTGGCACGCCCATCTCGGCATTCTGGAGGACAGGCTCGCGGGAGATCCGCCGCGCGGCTTCTGGTCACGGATCGAGGGTCTCGAGGCGGACTACGCCAAGCGTTTCGCCGATCTGCCGGCTTGAGGGTGCCCCCCAACTGTCATCCTGACCGGGCGGGGGAGCTGCTCTCCCGCTCGTGACTTGGTCCCCCGCCCCCGGATCGACTAAACTTGCTCCGTTGCAACGGAGTATGTCCGTCATGTTGATCAAGCGCCGCGCCGGCTGGGAGATGCCCGAAAGCCAGGCGACACCGGAAGCCGTCTTTCTCGATCGCCGGCAATGGCTGGCCGGCAGTGCCGGCATGATCGCCGGCGCCGCCTTGCCGCAGGCCGCCAGCGCCCAGGGCGCCGATCCGACGCTCGACCTCTATCCGGCCAAGCGCAACGGCGCCTATACGCTCGACCGGCCGGTAACCGACGAGGAGCTGGCGGCGAACTACAACAACTTCTACGAGTTCGGCACCTCGAAGGAGGTCGCCGCCGCCTCGAAGCGGCTGGTCACCCGGCCCTGGACGATCACGATCGACGGGCTGGTCGAGAAGCCGTTCGAGATCGGCTTCGACGACCTGGTCCGGAAGGTGACGCTGGAGGAGCGGCTCTATCGCTTCCGCTGCGTCGAGGCCTGGTCGATGGCGGTACCGTGGACCGGCTTCCCGCTGAAGGAGCTGGTCGCGCTGGCAAAGCCGCTCTCGGGCGCGAAATACGTGCAGATGCAGACGTTTCTGAACCCGAGGATGGCCCCCGGCCAGTCGCAGCGCTGGTATCCCTGGCCCTATACGGAAGGGCTGACCATCGCCGAAGCGACCCATGACATGACGCTGATGGTGACCGGCATCTACGGCAAGCCGATCCCGACCCAGCACGGCGCGCCGCTGCGGCTGATCACGCCGTGGAAATACGGCTTCAAATCGGTCAAGTCGATTAATAAGATCAGCTTCGTCGCCGAGCGGCCGAAGACCTTCTGGGAGGGCCTGCAGGCCTCGGAATACGGCTTCTGGGCCAATGTGAACCCGGAGGTCTCGCATCCGCGCTGGAGCCAGGCGAGCGAGCAGGTTCTGGGCACGCGCGAGCGCAAGCCGACGCTGCTGTTCAACGGCTATGCCGAACAAGTCGCCGATCTCTACAAGGGACTGGAGAAGGAACGGCTCTGGGCCTGAGGCTCTATCCCTAACAGAGTCGTCCCGGACAAGCGGCGAAGCCGCGCCGATCCCGGACCCATGCCTGATGCTCTTTCGGAAAGGCTCAGGCATGGGTCCCGGGTCTACGCTTCGCTCCGCCCGGGACGACCAGAGAAAATGAAGCACCGGGAAACGGGTGCCCTCCGACGCGCGGCTGCGCTAGCGTGCGAGACATGACAAGCTTCTGTCTCTTCACCACCGCGATCGGCGCCTGCGCCCTGGTCTGGCAAAGCGAGCGCATCGTCGCGGCGCAACTGCCCGAGCGGGATGAGGATGCCGCGCGGGGGAGGCTGGCAAAGCGTTTTCCGGACAGCGTCGAAGCCGAGGCTCCCGCCTTCGTCCGGCGGGCGATCGACGACATCGTCGCCCTGCTGGCCGGCGAGCAGCGCGACCTCGCGCATCTGCCGATCGATCTCTCGGCCACGCCTGAGTTCAACCGGCGCGTCTATGCGGTGGCGCTTGCGATCCCGCCGGGCGAGACATTGACCTATGGCGAGGTCGCGGCGCGGCTCGGCGAGCCCGGCGCGGCGCGGGCCGTCGGCGTCGCGCTCGGCCAGAACCCGATCCCGATCATCGTGCCCTGCCACCGCGTGCTCGCGGCGGGCGGCAAGACCGGCGGCTTCTCGGCCGACGGCGGCGTCGAGACAAAGCTGAAGATTCTGACGATCGAAAAGGCGCGCACCAGCGCGGAACCGTCGCTGTTCGGCGATCTGCCGCTTCAGGCGAGGCGGCGCTAGCGCCGTTCTGGCGGCGCGAGGCGGATACAAAAGTCACAGGCACCGGCCATCGGGCCCGGACAATGCGTCGGCGCCTTGACCCTGGCCGCCCTCGCAGCCATCGTGCCTGCAACGGATACACGCCCCTTCACGAGGCCCCCATGCGCCGCGTTTCGCTCCTCTCGACCCTTGCTGCCGCTCTCTGCCTGGCCGGCGTCTCCGCGCAGGCTGCGGGAGGCCGCTATGTCCATCCCGCCGACCGAGCCGAAGAGCGCATCATTCCGATGTATGGCAACCTGCCGGCCTGCGAGGATCCTGCGGTGCTCGGCGAGATCACCAGCTGGTTCAACTCGCGCGAGTCCAAGTTCTGGGGCCCGCTGCAGGCGGTCAGCTTCGACCGCGTCCGCCCGATCGCCTGGCGTCCCTGGGGCGAGGATTTCGTCCCGCGCCGCTTCTGCACGGCCCGTGTGCTGACCAATGACGGCGTGCTGCGCCGCGTCGACTATTCGGTCCGCGAGAATCTCGGCCTGTTCGGCTACACCTGGAACGTCAATTGGTGCGTTTCGGGGCTCGACCGCCACCGCGCCTACGCGCCCGACTGCAAGATGGCCCGCCCCTGATCTCGCCGCCCCATGCTCTTGAAGCGAATTGCCGCCGGCATTCTGGCGATTGGTGCACTGGCCGGCACGGCCTTCGCGCAGGGCCGTAACGATCGCGGCGGCACGCCCGGGGATTTCGACTTCTACGTGCTCGCTTTGTCCTGGTCGCCCGGCTTTTGCGAGATCGAGGGCGACCGCCGCAACCGCGAGCAATGCGCCCCCGGCGCCAATCTCGGCTTCGTCGTGCATGGGCTCTGGCCCCAATATGAGCGCGGCTATCCGAGCGATTGCGGCCCCGGCCGCTCGCCTTCGCGAATCGCGATGGAGCAGGCGGACGGCCTGTTTCCATCGGACGGCCTCGCCCGCCATCAATGGCGCAAGCACGGCACCTGCTCAGGCTCGAGCCCGGCCGACTACTTCGCCGATGTCCGCCGCGCCCGCGAGAAGATCAAGATTCCGCCCGCCCTGCAGAAGGGCGACAGCGAGCAGAGCTGGACGGCGCTCGATCTCGAACGCGCTTTCGCCGACGCCAATCCGGGCCTGCGCACCGACATGATGTCGGTCTCCTGCCGGCGCGGGGTGCTGGAGGAGGTCCGGATCTGCTTGAGCAAGGATCTGCGCGGCTTCCGCACCTGCCAGGAGGTCGACAGGTCCGGCTGCCGGGCCCGCGATTTCCGCGTCAACGCGATTCGCTGATCCGATGAACTACCGCCATGGCTTCCATGCCGGCAATTTCGCCGATGTGCTCAAGCATGTCGTGCTGATGCGCGCGCTCACGCATCTCAACGCCAAGGACAAGCCCTGGCGCGTCATCGACACCCATGCCGGCGCCGGCCGCTACGATCTCGGTTCCGAGGAGGCGCAGAAGACGCATGAATGGCGCGACGGCGTCGCCAGGCTCGATCAGGCGCCGCTCGCTCCGAAGGTGGAGGAGCTGCTCGCGCCCTGGCGCGAAGCCCTGGCTAACGCGCGCAGCCGGCATGGCGCCGACGCCTATCCCGGCTCGCCCTGGCTCTGCCGGCATGCCATGCGCGCGGACGACCGGCTGATCGCCGCCGAACTGCACGAGAACACCTATCGCAAGCTCGCCCAGGCGCTGGGCCGCGACGAGCGCTGCAAGGCGCTGGAGATCGACGGCTGGACGGCGCTGCGCGCCAATGTGCCGCCCAAGGAGCGGCGCGGCCTCGTCCTCATCGATCCGCCTTTCGAGGAGAAGGACGAGTTCGCGACGCTCGCGGCCGAATTCATCGCCGCGCATCGCAAATGGCCGACCGGCATCTACGCGCTCTGGTATCCGATCAAGGACGGGCGCGCCGTCGAGCATCTGCTCGACACGATCCTGGAGGCCGGCGTCGGCCGGCTGCTCCGCTTGGAGATCGATGTCGACCGGCCGGAAGCCGCCGGCGGCCTGAGCGCGACGGGCATGCTGCTCGTCAATCCGCCCTGGCTGCTGGCGCAGGAGGCGGAGATTCTGCTGCCGGCCCTGTGCGAGCGGCTCGCGCAGGGGCCGCGCCCGCGCTATCGCTGCGAGGCGATCCGCCCCGACGGCTGATCACTCCCGTCATTCCTTAGAAGGCTGCTGCCGATGCTGATCCTGCGCTCCTCCCCGACCTCGCCCTTCGGCCGCAAGATCAAGATCGCCATCGCCGAGCTCGGCCTCGACGACCGCATCGAGGTGCTGCCGGCCGATACCAATGACCCAGCCGATTCGCTGCGACTCCAGAACCCGCTCGGAAAAGTGCCGACCCTGGTGTTCGAAGGCGGCTCGACGCTGTTCGATTCGCGGGTGATCGCCGAGTATCTCGACCATCTCGCCGGCGGCGGCAGGCTTTTTCCCACCGGTGAGGCGCGCTTCGGCCAGTTGCGGTTGCAGGCGCTGGCTGACGGCATTTGCGACGCTGGCTTGCTGCAGGTCTACGAAATCCGCCTGCGTGCGCCGGAACTGCGCAGTACCGCCTGGGTCGAGAACCAGGCCGGCAAGGTGGCTCGCGCCCTCGCCTCGCTCGAAACGGCGCCGCCGACCTATGACCGGCCGCGCATCGGCGAGATCGCCCTCGCTTGCGCCCTCGGCTATCTCGATCTGCGGTTCGACGGCGCCTGGCGGGCCGAACACCCGGCGCTGGTGACCTGGCTCGCCGAGTTCGCGGCAAGGGTGCCCGCCTTCGAGGCGACGCGCTTCAAGGGCTAGCGCAGTCTTCAAGCGGGCCGCGAGCCCCGGAACCGTCATCGCGCGAAGCGCAACGCTCGCGCAATCCGGGCACGCCACTGTTCGATGTCGCCGGAGCGCCTCGCTGCGCCCGCGATAACGGACACGCGGAACTCAACGCCCGACATGACGACTCCACTGGCAGACAACAAAAAACCCGGTGGCCGAGGCCACCGGGTCCGTTCTGTCCCCGAAGGGAGGAAATCAGAACTTGTAGCTGAGGCGGGCGCGGACCACCGAGAAGTCGGTGCCGACCTTGTTGCCCGGAAGCGTGGCGATGTTCTTCTCGCCGAGGTCGACATACATGTACTCGACGCCGCCGATCAGGTTGTTGGTGAAGGCGTACTCGACGCCGCCGCCGACAGCGAAACCGCCGGTGTGGGTGCGATCGGAGTTGAGAGCGAACGGCCCGAACAGACCCGGGAACGAGGTCTTGACGTTGCCGTAGGCCCAACCACCGGTGGCGTACACCAGGAAGCGGTCGAAAGCGACGCCGGCGCGAGCGCGGACGGTGCCGTACCACTCGGTCTTGACGTTCAGCAGGCCGAGGTTGTCGCCGCTGCTGAGGTCAGCGCCCTGGAAATCGGCTTCCGCGCCGATCACGAACTGACCGATCTGGTAGTTGTAGCCGACCTGGCCACCACCGACGAAGCCGTCGAGATCGCCGACATTGGCGAAGCCGTTGGCGTTGACGTTGCCCCAGCCGTAGCCGGCGTTGGCACCGACGTAGAAGCCGGTCCAGGTGAAGGCAGGAACGTAGACCGGGGCAACGACCGGGCCCTTGCGGCTCGGCAGGTCGGCAGCGGAGGCAGCGCCGGCGGCGAGGAGGCCGAGGGCCGCAACGCCCGAAAGCAGATACTTCTTCATGACAAACTCCTTAGTCATCGTATTCTCCGGCGCTGGCCGGCGGTGATTTCAGTGACCTCTTTATAAGGCCGGTGGCGGGCCGTGTCTGTTGCGGCGAGAACACAACTGCTGGTCAGACCGAGGCGAAATTGCGGCACGATCCGGAACAAGCAAGGCATATTGATCAATTCCCGTTAGCCATTGTTAAGACTGTGTGAATGGCGAACCGAATACTAACGCAACGGCAGCGACGACGGACGGCCATCACATAATCGCCCTCATCGGCTTTTGGTTCCATCGCCGGCGCAATTCCGTCATGCGCCAATTGCTTGCAGGCCGCCCCGACGCATGCTTTAGCCGACTGGCCCCGCCCTTCCGTCGAGACCTGCGTGCCGCCCCTTTCGATCTTCATCATCGCGCGCGACGAAGCCGACCGCATCGGACGCACCATAGCTGCGGTCCGAGGCCTCAGCGATGATATCGTCGTGATCGATTCCGGCTCGACCGACGGCACGCAGGCGATTGCGACGGATCTGGGCGCGCGCGTGATCGAGCGCGACTGGCCGGGCTACGGCCCGCAGAAGCGCTTCGCCGAGGAGCAGTGTCGCCATCCCTGGCTGCTCAACCTCGACGCCGACGAGGTGGTGCCCGAGGACCTCGCCGCCGAGATCGCGGCGCTCTTCTCCGATGGCCAGCCGCCCCGCGATGCCTATCGCACGCGCATCGCCGAGATATTCCCCGGCGAAGGCGCCCCGCATCGCTTTGCCTACGCACTCTCGCCGGTCCGCCTCTATCGCTCCGACAAGGGGCGTTACTCGCCCTCCCCGGTGCACGACCGTGTCGATCTCGTCCCCGATGCCCGGGTCGGCAAGCTCAAGGGCACGATCCATCACTATTCGGTCCGCTCGCTCGGCGAGCAGATGGCCAAGCTCAATGCCTATAGCGACGCCCAGGCCGACGATCTCGATGCCCGCGGCGAGACGCTCTCGGTCTTTCGCCTCGTCGCCGAATTTCCTGCGAACTTCATCAAGGCCTATATCGGGCGGCGTCACGCTCTGCGCGGGGTCTACGGCTTCATGACCGCGATGAACTATGCCTTCTATCGCTATCTGCGCGTAGCCAAGCACTGGGAGCGCCGGCTGCAGCGCCGCACTGCCCGCAGCAATGGCAATGGAGATCGTCGTGGCCTCGGCAACTGAGGTCGCCCTCGTCACCGGGGGCGCCAGGCGCATCGGCCGCGCCATCGTCCTGCGGCTCGCCGAAGCCGGCTACGCGGTCGCCATCCATTGCAACGGCTCGCGCGCCGAGGCGCTTGCGCTGGCGGAGGAGATCGGGGCAGCAGGCGGGCGAGCCCATGTCGTCGCCGCCGATCTCGTCGATCCCGCAGCCGTCGAAGGGATCGTACCGGAGGCTGAAACCGCGCTCGGGCCGGTCAGCCTGCTGGTCAACAGCGCCTCGAGCTTCCTGGTCGACGACCTGCTGGCCCTGGATGTCCAGACATGGAATCGCCAGTTCTCGATCAATCTGCGAGCGCCCTCGGTCCTCGCCGGCGCCATGGCCAATCGCCTGCCGGCAGATCGCCAGGGTGCGATCGTCAACATCGTCGATCAGCGCGTCTGGAAGCTGACGCCGCAATATTACTCCTACACGCTGACCAAGGCGGCGCTACTGACAGCGACGACGACCATGGCGCAGGCGTTGGCGCCGCGCATCCGGGTCAACGCCGTCGGCCCCGGCCCGACCTTCGCCAACCCGCATGACGGCGAGGCGCTGCTGGCGACCGAAGCCGGCGGCACACCGCTCGCCCGCAAGGTCGAGGCCGACGACATCGCCGAGGCGGTGCTTTATCTGGCGCGGGCCAAGGCGGTCACCGGCCAGATGATCGCGGTCGACGCCGGCCAGCACATCGCCTGGCGCACGCCCGACATCGTCGGCTGAGGCAGGTCACTCAGGCCGTCGCGTCGTTGCGATAGGCGGCCCGGCCGCTGGCGAGCGCATCGGCCAGGAGATCGAGCCGGTCCTGCCCCCAGAAGATCTCGCCATCGAGCACATAGCTCGGCGCGCCGAAGACGCCGGTCTCGACCGCATCCGCGATCGCCGCCTGATAGCTTTGCACGATCGCCTCGCTGCCCGCCGCCTCGGTCAGCCCGGCGGGATCGAGCCCCGCACGCTTCGCCGCGGCCAGGACCAGCTCGGGCCGCGACATGTCCTGCTCGCGCGCCCAGACATCCGCGAGGACCTCGCCGATGAAGCGCGCGGGATCGTCGCCCCGCGCCACGGCTGCGAGCACGACCCTGTCCGCCAGCGAGACGTCATAGGGGAAGAACTTCGGGACCAGGGTCAGCGGCAGGCCGCGCCTGGCGCGCCAGCGTTGCAGTTCGAGGATGCGGTAGCGCTGGCGCACTGGATGGCGCTTGGGCAATGGCAGACCGCCGGTCTCGTCGAAGACCGAGCGCAGCGGCGTCGGTCGATAGCGGACGGCCAGATTGTGCTCCTTCGCCAATTCGATGAAAGCGCCATGGCCGAGATAGGTCCAGGGCGAGAGCAGGGTGAAGTAATAGTCGATCTGACGTGACATCGGCGGCCTCGGGCAAGCAGGGGCCGCAAGGTGCCCGCTGGCGGCGCGATCCTGCAAGCTCGCCTTGAGTCGATTGCCGTGATCGTTTCGATCAGCGTGACGGCGCTGCCGCCTCGGCGGCAGCGCCGTGGCGGAAACGTCAGGCAGCCGCCTTGTTCTTGATGGCGCCGATGATCGCGGTGAGGATCGCGCCGCCGGCGCCGCCACTGATCAGATTGGTGAGAATGCCGCCTACGCTGAGATTGCCGCCCTGCGCCGCTGCCGAGATCGCCGGCAGCAGGATCGGGATGATCTGGCCGAGCACGCCGCCGCCGACCAGGCCGGCAATGGTGTTGCCGATCGTACCGATGTCGAAGGTCGGCGAGGCTTTGCCGGCCGCATTGCCACCGATCGCGCCTGCGATCAGATTCGTCAGGATTTGTTCCATGTTCAATCCCTCAGCCAAGGTGGATGGCGGAAGGAGGATGCGCCTGCGACAAAATGTACGCAACTCCGCATCGATGGGAGACCGACTTGCAACGGAACGTTGAGCCGACTTGACCAGCGGGATCGAAGTTGATTTGCGGGCTCACCGGAGCGGGAGCTAGCCCAGCGCGATGGCCGAGATCAGCCGGCCGTAATCGGTCTCCTGCCGATGCGTGGTGCGGCGATAGCTGTAGAAGCGCGCTTCGTCGCCATAGGTGCACAGGCTGAGATCGTAGAAGCGGCCGATACCGGCCTCCTGCGCGCGATGAGCGATGAAGGCCGGCAGGTCGAACATCGCATGCGCTGGCCGCTCCGAGGCATGGAAGAACCGGGAAAAGGTCGCGTTCTCGCCCTTGAAGCGCTCGATGAACTCCGGCCCGACTTCGTAGGCCGCAACGCTGATCGTCGGCCCGAGCACGGCGATGATCCGCTCGCGCCTGGCGCCGAGCTTCTCCATCTCGGTCACGGTCGAACCGATCACGCCGGTGAAGGCGCCTTTCCAGCCGGCATGGGCGGCGCCGATCACGCCGGCCTCGGCGTCGGCGAACAGGATCGGGCCGCAATCTGCGGTCGAGATGCCGAGTGCGACGCCGTGCGCGATCGAGACCATAGCGTCCGCCTTGGGCCGCTCCGCTGGCCAAGGGCCGGTGACCACGGCCACATCCGGCGAGTGCACCTGATGGACGCTGACCAGCCCGCTGCGCTCGACACCCATCTGCCTCGCCATGCGGGCGCGATTCTCCGCAACCAGCGCCTGGTCGTCGTACGAGCCCAGCCCGCCGTTCAGCGAAGCGTAGACCCCGCTCGAGACGCCGCCCTCGCGGGTGAAGAAGGCATGGCGGATTCCGGGCTCTTGGGCGAGGTCGGGAGAGGTGATGAACATGGCGGCACGTCCGTTTGTGGGTCAGCCCTGCTCTGGCAGGCGATGAAGGTCAAATCCGGGCAGCGGCGGCAGTTTCGGGTCGGCAACCGCCAGCACCTTGAAGAGCTCGCCCATCGCCGTCGGCCCGGGCTCGATCAGGCGCCTGACTCCGCCTGCGAGCGTCTCGACCTGTGCCGGCGTCGCGCGGCGGCACAGCGCCTCGAATCGCTGCTGCAACCCGAGCGCCAACAGGAAGTCGCGCTGCGTGACAGCGCCATGCGCCGCCGCTCCGGCTGCCAGTCCCGCCTGTGCCATCCGGGCGAAGTCGACATGCACGGTGAGGTCGGCATCACCAGGCTCGGCCAGCACGTCGACGAAGGCATGGCGCTTCAGCGCTTGCAATGTATCGCCGAAGCCGGAGCGCGCCGGGCCGTAATCGATGAACAACCCGGTGCCGCCTGCGGTTGCGACATGGCGGGCGACGATTGTGACTGCTTCCAGCGCCGCGGCGGGATGTTCGAACAGCGAGCCGGCGGGAGCTGTCATGGCGAGTGAAGCATCGGGCTCGCCCGACAGACCGAAGGCCAGCCGGCCCTGCCCGTCGAGCCCCACCAGCCGCTCGCGCCAGCCATCCGCCGTACGGATGAACTGGTCGAGCGGGAGCGCGTCGAGGAATTCGTTGGCAATGACGATGGCAGGCCCTTCCAGCGCCTGGTCGATCCGGTCATGCCAATGTGGCGTCGCATCGCTCGCGGCCAGCGTCTGCCTCTGTCGCTCGCGCAGCACCGGGCTCGTCTCGACCAGATGCACCGAGAGCGCATCGCGAAAACCCGGCAGCGCCCGCGCTGCCCGCAGCATGTCCTGCATCAGCGTGCCGCGTCCCGGGCCGAGCTCGACGAGGCGGATGGAGGCCGGCGCGCCCATCGCCTGCCAGGCCGTTGCAGCCCACAGGCCGATCAACTCACCAAAAATCTGGCTGATCTCGGGTGCGGTGGTGAAGTCCCCGTCGGCGCCGAACGGGTCCTGCTTCATATAGTAGCCGTGGCGGGGATGGCCGAGGCAGAGCGCCATGTAGCGGGAGACGCCGAGCGGTCCCTCCTGGCGGATCAGCTCCGCGAGTTCCTGCGCCAGCGGGCTCACGCTCGTGCCGGTCCCTTCCGCCGCAGCACGAGAAAGAGACCTGCGAGGAACAGCGGCACCGACAGCAGCATGCCCATGGTCAGCCAGCTCGTCCCGAACAGGAAGCCGAGCTGCGGATCGGGCTCGCGGAAGAACTCACAGGTGGTGCGGGCAATGCCATAGCCCATACCGAAGAGCCCGGCGACGAGACCCAGCCGCCTCAACCCGCCCATCTTGACCACGATCATCAGCAGCACCAGCAGGAGCAGGCCTTCGCTGAACGCCTCATAGAGCTGGCTCGGATGGCGCGGCACCGGCCCGCCATGCGGAAAGACGATTCCCCAGGGCAGGTCCGGCGCCGGGCGGCCCCACAGCTCGCCATTGACGAAATTGGCGATGCGGCCGAGGAACAGGCCGATCGGCGCCACCGCCGCGCCGAGATCGAGCGCCGAGAGCGGCGGGTAGCCGCGCCTGATGGCGAAGACCCATAGGCCCGCCGCAGCACCGACGAGCCCGCCATGGAAGGACATGCCACCCTTCCAGACCGCGAAGATCTCCAGCGGATTGGCGAGATATTCGGGCAGGTTGTAGAACAGCACGAAGCCGAGGCGGCCGCCGATCACCACGCCGAGCGCAGCGAAGAGCAGGAAATCGTCGAGCGAATCGGGGCTTGGCCGCGCCCTGCCGCCCCAGAGTTGCTCCGTCGCGGCGAGCCGGCGGGCATACCACCAGCCGCCGAGCAGGCCGGCGACATAGGCGAGCCCGTACCATTTGATCGAGAGCGGCCCGAGCTGGAGCGCGACCGGATCGATCACCGGGAAAGGAATGGCGAAGACGGGCATGGGCGGGATCCGGGTTGCGCGCTGCGGTGATGCAGGGCGCGCAGTATCCGGGTCAAGAGGTCAGAGAGCCGCGCTCAGCCCCGGCCGCGCGCCCGCGCCTGCGCCAGCATCGGCTCGTGGCCCAACTCGGGCGAGGCCGGCGGTAGGTCGCTCGGCAGATGATCGCGGATCATCAAGGCGAGCTCGTCGAAGCCGTTGTCATAGGTCGAGATGCGCAGGCGCGGTCCGTCGAAGGAGGAGATCCAGAGATAGCTCGACCAGTCCACGCCGATCCGCGCGAGCTCGTACCAGCCCAGCGAAATCGTCCGGCCCAAGATCGTGCGGCGCTCGATGCGCTGGTCGTTCCAGCGCACCTGCTCGACCATGGCCTGGATTGCGAGGAACAGGGTGATGCCGGCAAAGGCGCTGGTGAAGAGCAGGCCGGAGCTCCGCTCGACACGCCCGCCGGCAACCACCAGCGTCGCGACTGCGGTAATCAGCAGGCCGGCGAACAGGCCGAGCCAAAAATAGGGGCCAGGCGTCAGATAGCGCCATTCGCCATGCCGCCGTGCCCGCCGCCGCTGCAGGCAGACACAGAGCGCGGTCACAGCCATGAAGGCCGGAACGAACAGCGCGATCTTCGTCAGGACATCGACGGACATGGGCAGCCTCGGGCGAAGCGGGGCCTTGCCTCTACCGGACCTTGCAGAAAATCCGAAGCGCAACCGTTTGGAATGGCAAAGAAGCCGTTGCAGGATTCCGCCACGCTCCTGACAAGACTGGCTCATCTAGCCGAGCAGAGTGATGTCTATCCTGGACACTCCGGCACTTGAAACTCGGCGCGATACCCGCCCCCGCCGGCACCGAAAGTTGAGATGCACTCGCGACGTTCGGCGGGGCTATAGAATCGGTATTTGCCTTCCCTATCTCTGCTGGCCGCACCAAGATAGGTCCATGTGGACGAGTCGAAGTGACGATACTCGGCAAACTCAGCTAACCGGGGTGGCTTGGCATCTCTCACTTCCACAGCAGAGCAGCAGCCGCCTCCACCGATAACGATGAAAAAATTCTCGGGGGTCACATACAGATTTGCATGGGTTGCGGGTCCCCAGTCTGTCCACATTTTGGTCCTGGCCTCGCCTCGACCATTTTTGACCAGCAGTTCGTGACGGCTCTCAAATCCGTCCGACCAGATCTCGAAATGAGCAGTCGTATCCGGAAAGGGCAGCGGAATGGCGAGTTCTCGGACCAAGCGCTCGCCACAACCAGTCAGAACAAACAGGAGGATCACAAAATAGGGCCATCCAAAGAGCTTCATCGCTAGTGCGCCGTCCAATCCGCTAGCCATACCGCTCCTGACATGACGAAGCGGCTGCGGCATCCTACATGCAGGCCATGAATCGCGAACGCCCTGACGACATGCCGGATACCGAGATCGAGGACGAGGAGGAGGTATCTTCCGCGCCCGCGCTCGATCTCGGCGAGGCCGCCCCCGGCGCGCTCAAGGCCGGCATCGAGGTGATCGCCGACTTTGCCAGGCACCTGCCGAACCGGCCCGGCGTCTACCGGATGTTCGATCGCGCCGGCGAGGTGCTCTATGTCGGCAAGGCCAAGAGCCTGAAGAACCGGGTCACGGCCTATGCCCGCGGCATGGCGCACACCAACGCCGTGGCGCGCATGATCGCCGAGACGGCGAACATGGAGTTCGTCACCACCGGCACCGAGACCGAGGCGCTGCTGCTCGAATCGAACCTGATCAAGCAGCTGCGGCCGCGCTACAACGTGCTGCTGCGCGACGACAAATCCTTCCCCTACATCTTCCTTTCCGGCGACCATCCGGCGCCGCAGATCGCCAAGCATCGCGGCTCGCGCCAACGCAAGGGCGACTATTTTGGCCCCTTCGCCTCGGTCTGGGCGGTCGAGCGCACGATCGACGCCCTGCAGAAGGCCTTCCTGCTGCGCTCCTGCTCGGACAGCTATTACGAGAACCGCACGCGGCCCTGCCTGCTCTTCCAGATCAAGCGCTGCTCCGGCCCTTGCACCGGCGAGATCTCGCATGCCGATTATCAGGGCCTCGCCGACCAGGCGCGCGCCTTCCTCTCCGGCCGTTCCTCGGCGGTGAAGGAACTGCTCTCCAAGCGCATGCAGGCGGCGGCCGAGGAGCTCGAATTCGAGAAGGCGGCGCGCTATCGCGACCGGCTGGCGGCGCTCTCGGCCGTGCAGGCCGGGCAGGACATCAACACGCAAGGGGTCGAGGAGGCCGACGTCTTCGCCATCGACGAGCAGGCCGGGCAGTTCTGCGTCGAGATCTTCTTCTTCCGCAACAAGCAGAACTGGGGCAACCGCGCCCTCTTTCCACGCGCCGACAAGAGCCTGACCCCCGCCGAGGTCCTGGCCTCGGTCGTCACCCAGTTCTACGACGACAAGCCGCCGCCGCGGCTCGTCCTGCTCTCGCATGAGCTGGCCGAGGCCGACCTGATCGCGCAAGCCCTGTGCGAACGCGCCGGCCGCAAGGTCGAGCTGGCGATGCCCAAGCGCGGCGAGCGCCGCGACCTCGTCGTCCATGCCCAGAAGAACGCGCATGAGGCGCTCGCACGCAAGCTCGCCGACAATGCCGGCCAGCAGAGCCTGCTCAACGCGCTCGGTCAGGCCTTCGGCCTGGCGAAGGCGCCGCGCCGCGTCGAGGTCTACGACAACTCGCATATCATGGGCACCAACGCGGTCGGCGGCATGATCGTCGCCGGGCGGGACGGCTTCATGAAGAGCCATTACCGCACCTTCAACATCTCGGCCGACACCATCGCCGGCGACGATTTCGGCATGATGCGCGAGGTGCTGAAGCGGCGGTTCACGCGGCTGGCTAAGGAGCGTGGAGCCTCAACGGACTCTCCTCGCCCTTGTGGGGAGGAGTTGGAGGTGGGGGGCGAAAAGCCAGAGCAAACCGCCAGCGAGGCAAGCCTCCCGGCCGATGCCGTCGCCTCGATTCCGCCAGGGCTCACCCAGTCGGACGCCCCCCACCCCTTCCCCTCCCCACAAGGGGGAGGGGTGGAGCCTCGCCCGGAAAACGAAGAGCCCGAAGACGACTCAGCCTTCCCCTCCCGCCCCGACCTCGTCATTGTCGACGGCGGCAAGGGGCAGTTCGAGGCTGCCCGCAAGATCATGGCCGAATGCGGCGTCACCGATATCGCGCTGGTCGCCATCGCCAAGGGCGAGGATCGCAATGCCATGCGTGAGACCTTCTTCATGGCCGGCAAGGAACCGTTCAAGCTGCCGCCGCGTGATCCGGCCCTGTTCTTCATCCAGCGCCTGCGCGATGAGGCCCACCGCTTTGCCATCGGCACCCACCGCGCCAAGCGCAAGCGCGACATCAAGACCAACCCGCTCGACGAAATTCCGGGCATCGGCCCCTCGCGCAAACGGGCGCTGCTGCTGCATTTCGGCACGGTGAAGGCGATCCAGCGCGCCAAGCTCGACGACCTGATGCGGACCCCCGGCGTCAACGCCGCCACCGCCAAGGCGGTGCATGCCCATTTCCATGAGCATTGATCGGAATGGCGCGGTCGCGCTCTTGCGTGTTGACGCTGTCATGAAGGCGCTGTTTTGGTGGGTGCCGTGACGAGTCTCAACGAAGCCATCCGCCGCCGGGGACCCTGGTCTCTGCCGAACCTCCTCACCTATGGCCGGATCGTCGCGATTCCGGCGCTGGTGGCGCTGCTGTTCTGGCCCTGGGACGACTGGGCGCGCTGGACTGCGCTCGGGATTTACGTCGCGGCCGCCATCACCGACTATCTCGATGGCTGGATTGCCCGTGCCTGGAGCCAGCAATCGGCGATCGGGCGCATGCTCGACCCGATCGCCGACAAGCTCCTGGTCTGCGCCCTCCTTCTGATGCTGGTCCACACCGACACCATCAGGGGCTGGGCGATCTGGGCGGCGATCGTGATTCTCTGCCGCGAGATCCTGGTTTCGGGCCTGCGCGAATTCCTGGCGGAGCTCAAGGTCAGCGTCCCCGTCAGCAAGGTCGCCAAGTACAAGACCACCGCGCAGCTGTTCGCGCTGGGCTTCCTTGTCGCCGGCCCGGCCGGCGATAAGGTCCTGCCCTATAACACCCAGATCGGGATCGTGATGCTTTGGGTCGCGGCGCTGCTGACGATCTACACCGGCTGGGACTATCTCAACTCCGGCATCCGCCATCTCGTCGAGGAGGACACGCGCGGATCATGAGCGTTGCGGTTGCCGAATCCGCCAGCCTGAAGCTGGTCTACTTCGCCTGGGTGCGCGAGCGCGTCGGCCTCACCGAGGAGATGGTCACGCCGCCGGCCGGCACCGCGACCATCGCCGATTTGGTGCGCTGGCTGAAGACGCGTGGCGAAGGCTATGAACTCGCCTTCGAGAATGAGGCGATCGTGCGTGCGGCGATCGACCAGACCCATGCCAAGCCGGCAACGGCGATCGCCGGCGCACGCGAGATCGCCTTCTTTCCGCCGATGACCGGCGGTTGATCTGCGAGGCCAGGGCCATGACGCCGCTTGTCCGCATCCAGCGCGAGGATTTCGACATCGGCGCCGAGATCGCGGCGCTGACGGCCGGCAATCCGAACATCGGCGCCGTCGTCTCCTTCGCCGGGTTGTGCCGCGACGAGAGCGGCCGCCTCGCCGCGCTCGAGCTCGAACATTATCCCGGCATGGCCGAGGCCGAGATTGCCCGCGTTGCAACGGAGGCCGCCAAGCGCTGGCCGCTTGCGGGCCTTCTCGCCATCCATCGCTACGGGCTGATCAAGCCGGGCGAGCAGATCGTCCTGGTGATCGCCGCGTCGAGCCATCGCCGCGAGGCTTTCGAAGCCGCCGATTTCCTGATGGACTATCTCAAGACCCGCGCCCCCTTCTGGAAGCGCGAGCATCTCGCCGACGGCACGCTCGGCGGCTGGGTCGAGGCCAAGGCGGATGACGACGATGCGACACAGCGCTGGGAACAGGTGTCCTGAGCGATTGAGCACGCTGCTGCTCGGGGCGGGGCTCGTCGTCATGCCTGGGGTCGCCTTGGCGGCGACGCCCGCGCCGAAGGGCTTCCGCGACTGGATGGCCGGCTGCGACAACCTCAAGAGCTGCGCGGCACTGTCCGTGCCTTCCGATGCCGTCGACACGACCGCCTATCTGCGCCTGGAGCGCCCGGCCGGAGCGGATGGCGCGGTCAAACTGGTCCTCCGGCTACGCGGTGAGTGGCAGAAGCCGCCGCTGGCGGTCGCGCTGAAGCTCGATGGCGCTGCCTTCCCGGCCGGCGGCAAGGCTATGCCGGTCACAGCCGATAGCGATCTCGCGTCGGTGACCTTCCAGCCGGCCGAGATCGCCGCCTTCATAGAGGCGGCGCGCAAGGCGACGAAGCTCCAAGTCACGGCGCCTGGCTTGTCGGCCGAGGTCTCGCTCTCGGGCGCGGTCGCGGCGCTGCTCTGGATCGATGAGCAGCAGGGCCGTCTCAACACCGCGTCGGCGCTGATCCGGAAGGGCAGCGCAACGAATGTCCCACCTGCTCCTGCCGCGCCGGTCATCGTGGCGAAGCCGGCGAGCGGCTCGCTCTCCGAGAAGGACGGAAAGACGCTTACCGCCGCCCTGCGCAAGCAGATCGCCCAGCGCGATCCCGACCAGTGCGAGGATGGCGAGATGACGACAAAGCTCGACACGGCCTGGCCGCTCGACACCAGGCGCAGCCTGGTCGCGCTGACCTGCTCGCTCGGCGCCTACAATGCCTCCAACGCCTTCTGGATCGTCGAGAACGGTGCGGTGGCCACGGCCAAACCGGTCAACTTCACGTGGAACGACGAGAGCGAGAAGAACGTACTGGTCAATGGCGCGTTCGACCCCAGGACCGGTCGGATCGACTATTTCGCCAAGGGTCGCGGCATCGGCGATTGCGGCGCCACCGGTGGCTACGCCTGGACCGGCAACGGCTTCGCCCTGACCTCGTTCAGCATGATGGGCGAATGCCGCGGCATCGGCTCTGACGACTGGATCACGCTGTTCCAGAGTGAGGTCAGGACTGCGAAGTGAGTTGCCGAGCTTCTCCCGTCATGCTCGGCCTTGTGCCGAGCATTCACGTCTTGAACACCGCATGCGATCAATGAAGTGAAGACGTGGATGGTCGGGACAAGCCCGACCATGACGGCAGAGACCTATACTCAGGCCGCCGCCTTGGACTTCTGCCGGACCTCGTCCGAATAGTCCTCCATGATCACCTTGCCCATATTGCCGGTGACGAAGTTGTAGGGGCCGATCTCGGAGACCAAAGTCACCTCGGCAGCCGAGCCGGTGATGAAGCACTCGCTGAAGCTTTCGAGCTCCTCCGGACGGATGCGGCGCTCTACCACCTCGAAGCCGCGCTTCTTGCACAGGTCGATCACCGAGCGGCGGGTGATGCCGTCGAGGAAGCGGTCGGCCAGCGGGGTGTGGATCACGCCGTCCTTGATGAAGAAGATGTTGGCACCGGTGCACTCGGCGACATTGCCTTCCCAGTCGAGCATCATCGCATCGGCATAGCCGGCGCGCTCCGCCTTGTGCTTGGAGAGCGAGCAGATCATGTAGAGCCCCGCCGCCTTGGCATGAACCGGCGCGCAGGCCGGGTCGGGCCGGCGATAGGTCGCAAGGTCGAGGCGCACGCCCTTCAGCTTCTGCGCCATGTCGAACATGCTCGGCCACTCCCACACCGCGATCGCAGTGTGAATGGTGTTGTTCATGCCAGAGACCGCCATCATCTCCGAGCCGCGCCAGGCAACCGGGCGGACATAGGCGTCCTCCAGGCCATTCTCCTTCAGGCAGAGATATTTCGCTGCGTCGAGCTCGGCGACCGAATACGGAATCGTGAAATCCATGATCTCGGCCGACTTGTGGAAGCGCTGCGAGTGCTCGGTGCACTTGTAGATCACGCCGCCATAGGAGCGCTCGCCCTCGAAGACGCAGGAGCCGTAGTGCAGGCCATGGGTGAGTACATGCACCTTGGCCTCCTTCCACGGCACGAGCTTGCCGTCGAACCAGATGACGCCGTCGCGCTGGTCGAAAGGAATGACAGACATGATACAGTCCTCCAGGTGCTTTTCTTGCAGGCACTCCGCCACAGGCCGGAAGGGCGTGCAAGCGCGGGATTTTTGCTGCGCCGGACTTGGCGCCCGCGACATAATCGGTCGTCCCGCGTGCTTGACCGGTAATCTTACGTCTGAGATATGTCAACAAGGCTGACATAAAAAATGAGCGTGACGGTGAGCACACCCGCATTGCATCCGGCGCCTGCCGCCCCCGAGGAGCCGCGCGACGCCGTGCCTTACGAGCTGATCGAGCTGTTCTTCTTCGCCTATCGCGACTTCGTCGGCGATCCCGACCGCATCCTCGCCGATTACGGCTTCGGCCGGGCTCATCACCGCGTGCTCCATTTCGTCCAGCGCCAGCCGGGGCTGACCATCGCCGAATTGCTCGACATCCTGCAGATCACCAAGCAGAGCCTGAACCGGGTGCTGAAGGAACTGGTCGAGACCGGTTTCGTCGAGTCGCGCACGGGCACGCAGGACAAGCGCCAGCGCAATCTCTACGCAACCACCGCGGGTTGCGAACTCGCGGTCAGGCTGGCGCAGCTGCAGGCCAGGCGCATCAACGGCGCGCTCGCCCAGGTTGGTCCCGAGGCGGGCGAGATCGTCGCACGTTACCTCGCCGGCTTGATCGATCCATCCGAGCGCAAGAAGGTGCAGTATCTGCTCGCCGGGCCGCGCTGAGGACACTGCATCCAGCCGAAGTCGTTGCAGAACGTTAGACAATGTTATCCGAGACCTGGCGAAGCTCAGGCCAGGACCCAGGCGGCCTGTGCTATCCTCCTGGAAACGACACGGGTGCGCTCAGCCGGCGCCGAGGACGGGAAAGGAGCCCAGATGGCGGCGAATGCGCGCAAAGCAGTGCCTGACGAGGCCCCGCATATTCTGGTGGTCGATGACGACCGCCGCCTGCGTGACCTGCTGGCCCGCTTCCTCGGCGACCATGGCTACCGCGTCACCACCGCCGCCAGCGCCGCCGATGCCGATACTCGCCTCGGCCATCTCGTCTTCGACGCCATGGTGCTGGACGTGATGATGCCCGGGGAGAACGGCTTCGATTTCGCCCGCCGCCTGCGCAAGAGCTCGCAGGTGCCGATCCTGATGCTGACTGCCCGCGCCGATTCGAACGACCGCATCAACGGCCTGGAGATCGGCGTCGACGACTATCTCTCCAAGCCCTTCGAGCCGCGCGAGCTGATCCTGCGCCTCGGCAATGTCCTCAAGCGCAACGCCCAGCCCGAGGCGCCGTCTGCGCCGATGCGGCCGGACTATGTCCGCTTCGGCCCCTTCATCTACGGCCTCGCCCGCGGCGAACTGCGCCAGGGCGAGGAGTCGATCCGCCTGACCGAGCGCGAGCGCGAGATCCTGACCACATTGGCCGAACGCGCCGGCGAGCATGTCCCGCGCGAGCTGCTCGTCGCTCAGGGCTCCGCCGCCAATGACCGCACCATCGATGTCCAGATCAACCGGCTGCGCCGCAAGATCGAACGTGATCCTGCCGATCCGCTCTACCTCCAGACCGTCCGCGGCATCGGCTACCGCCTCGTCGTCGACCGGGCCTGACCGACATGGTTGACGCTTCGCTCAGGCGTCGCCTCGTCCCGCTCGCGGCGAGGATGCTGACAGGGCTCCGCACAGCCTGGAACAAAGGCGCTTCGATGCTGTCGGGCGGGCTGAGGCCGTTGCGCCGCCTGCCGGACCGGTCGCTGCGACCGATCGCGCGGATCATGCCCAAGGGGCTCTACCCGCGGGCCCTCGTCATCGTCATCGCGCCGGTCGTGCTGCTCCAGTCAGTCGTTGCCTATGTCTTCATGGAGCGGCACTGGCAGACGGTGACGCAGCGCCTGTCGTCTGCAGTTGCCTCGGAGATCTCGACCCTCATCGACGTCTATGAGAGCTATCCGCAGGACAATGATGCGACCATCCTCGGCCGTATCGCCGAGGAGCGGCTCGGCATGGATGTCGAGATCCTGCCCGATACCGACCTGCCGGCCCCTGGCCCCCGCCCCTTCTTCTCGCTGCTCGACAGCGCGCTCTCGACCGAGTTGGCGCAGCAGGTCAAACGGCCCTTCTGGCTCGACACGGTCGGCCGCTCCAGCCTGATCGAGATCAGGATCAAGCTCGGCAAGGACGTGATGCGGGTGCTGACCCGCCGCAGCCAGGCCTATGCCTCGAACAGCCACATCTTCCTGCTCTGGATGATGGGTACTTCGCTGATCCTGCTCACCATCGCCGTGCTGTTCCTGCGCAACCAGATCCGGCCTATCCTGCGCCTCGCCGACGCCGCCGAGGCCTTCGGCAAAGGGCGCGACGCCGAGTTCCGTCCGCGCGGCGCCCGCGAGGTCCGCCGCGCCGGCAACGCCTTCATCGAAATGAAACGGCGCGTCGAGCGTTCGATCGGCGAGCGCACCATGATGCTGAATGGCGTCAGCCACGATCTGCGCACCATCCTGACCCGCTTCAAGCTCTCCCTGGCCCTGCTCGAACGCTCGCCCGATCTCGAAGCGCTCGAGAAAGACGTCGACGAGATGAGCCGGATGCTCGAGGACTATCTCGCCTTCGCCCGCGGAGATGCCGGCGAGGCCCCGGTCGAGACCGACATCCGCGCCCTGCTTGAGACCCTCAAGGCCGATGCCGAGCGCCAGGACCACCAGACTGAACTCACCGTCATCGGCGATCCGCTGGTCGTGGTCCGGCCCGATGCGATCCGGCGCCTGCTCACCAATCTGGTCTCGAATGCAGCACGCTTCGGCGACCGCATCGCCATCCGCGCCACCCATGATGCGCGCTATCTCATCGTCATGGTCGACGATGACGGGCCCGGCATCCCGCCGGAGCTGCGCGAGGACGTGTTCAAGCCGTTCTTCCGGATCGACGAAGCCCGCAATGTGGACGGCGGTGGCACAGGCTTGGGCCTCGCCATAGCCCGCAACATCGCCCGCTCGCATGGCGGCGACATCATCCTCGGCGAGTCGCCGCTCGGCGGCTTGCGCGCGACGGTCAGACTGCCGGTTTGAGCCGGCCGCACGGCGGGCGCGGTACCATTCCGTCGTTCCGGGGCGTTGCGCAGCAAAGAGCCCGGAACCCATGAACACCGGCCGCTATGACAAGGACGCAGCCATCGCCGCGCCCTTCCGGCAGCACCATGGTCATGGGTTCCGGGCTCACGCCTCCGGCGTGCCTAGGATGACGGGCAGTGGTTCAGTGGCTCCAAAGGGCCTTGCGGGCCGAGCTGTTCACCCGCTCGACATCGCTGCGGGAGAGCGCGATGTCCGACAGCGCCGCATCATCCATGCGATAGAGAGCCCGGGCGCTGGCGCGCGCCGTCAGCCAATCCTCGAAACGCAGGAACAGCCCGGCGAGTCCGTGCGTTGCGTGCCGCGAGGCGGAGAACGAAAGATTTCCTGTGGTGGTCCCGGCCGGCATATCGGCCTCCTGTGACTGAGCTTAGGCCTGAAAATTGGGGCTTGCAGAGCCCGGAAGCAAATGAGAACTTCTTTGCCTCAGCCCAAGCAGAACTTGGCCACGCAATGTCCCGCCGGCACCTGCCGCCCCTGACCTCGCTGCGCGCCTTCGAGGCCGCTTCGCGGCACCTCAACTATGAACGGGCGGGTGACGAGCTCGCCGTCACCGCCAGCGCCGTCGGCCAACAGGTCAAGACCCTCGAAGCCTGGCTGCAGCGCCCACTCTTCACCCGCCTGCCGAGCAAGGGCATCGCGCTCACTCCGCTCGGCCAGCGCTATGCCGCGTCGATCTCGCAGGTGCTCGACCAGCTCGACGAGGCCACCGCCCGGGCGCTGCGGCCGGACATGGCCAATATCCTGACGGTCAGCACCATGCCGAGCTTCGCGCTAAGCTGGCTGATCCCGCGCCTCGGCGTGCTCAAGCAGCGCCACCCCGAGCTGGAGGTGCGCATCTCGGTGTCGATGCACCTGACCGACTTTACCCGCGAGGATGTCGACATCGCAATTCGCTATGGCGAAGGCGCCTATACCGGGCTGCATTCCGAGCTGCTAATGACGGAGACTTTCTTCCCCGTCTGCAATGCAGCGCTGCTCGACGATCCCGAGCGGCCGCTGCGCGAACCATCGGATCTGCGCCACCACACCTTGCTGCACGAGCTTGCCGAAGGCATCCCGAAATATGTGACCTGGCCGCAATGGCTCGCCTATGCGGGCATCGACGATATCGATGCCTCGCACGGCCCGCGCTTCTCCCACACCTTCCTCGCCCTGCAGGCTGCTTCTTCCGGCCAGGGCATCGCGCTCGCAACCAGCGCCCTGATCGGCGATTATCTCGAAGCCGGACGCCTGGTGCGCCCCTTCGCGCAGCAACTGCCCGGCGCCTATCAATACTATGTCGTCTGCCCCGAAGCGGTGGCGGAGCGACCGGCGATCGCCGCCTTCCGCCGCTGGATTCACGAAGAGGCCGCCAGGCATGCCGAGCTGCGCTGAGCTTCCGCTTCAGCGTTCCGGCCGGATCACCGGCAGTTGCTGCAGCCGGGCGGCGGCATGGTCGAGGAACGCCCGCACCTTCGGCTGGAGATGCTGGCCGCTCGGCACGACGAGCTGGACCGGCGAGGCCGGCGGCTCCCAGTCCCGCATGACCCGCATCAGCGTGCCCGCCTCGATATCGGGCGCGACCTGATAGGACAGGGCACGCGCCAAGCCGCGGCCGGAGCGCGCCGCGATCAGCACCGATTCGATCTCGTTGACGATCAGGCGCGGCGCCACCTGAACGGTCGCGCTGCGCGCATCGCCGGCGAAGCGCCAGACCATGCTCTGGCCGGCGGCGATGCTGACAATGGTATCATGCCCGGAGAGGTCGACCGGGCGCTGCGGCGTGCCGCGGCGCTCAAGATAGGCCGGCGCCGCGACCAGCACGCGCCTGACCTCTCCAACCTTGCGCGCCACCAGCCGCGAGCTTGGCAGCGGGCCGATCCGGACGGCCAGATGCAGGCCCTCCTCGATCAGATCGAGATTGCGGTCGGCCAGCACCAGCTCGATCTGGATCTCCGGATGCAGATCGAGGAACTCGGCGACCACAGGCGTGACATGGCGCCGGCCGAAGGCAGTCGGCGCGGTGATCCTGATCAGACCGCGCATCGGCGCCGCCGTCACGCCGGAGAGCGACGCATCGTATTCCGCGAGGATATTGCGGGCCGAGGCTGCGAGCTCCCGTCCCGCCTCGGTTGCCATCAATTGCCGCGTGGTGCGGGCGATCAACCTGACGCCGGCGCGCTCCTCCAGCGCGGCCAGCGCCCGCGTCACCGCCGGGCGCGAACGCCTGAGCTGGCGCGCCGCGCCGGCGAGGCTGCCGGTATCGATGATCGCGACGAAGATGGCGAGCTCGTCGAGCCGGTCCATGATCATTCCGTCAATAGGAATTCTGATTTGCCAGCCTACCAGCTTTCGCAGCACATCTGAAACAATCAGAGTCCTCCCGCACAGTCGCGAGGCCCTGATGACTCAAGCCAAGATCACGCTCCATGGCACCGCCCTGTCGGGCCATACCCATCGGGTTGAACTGCTTCTGCGTGCGCTCGGACTCGATTTCGATTTCGTGCCGGCTCCCGCTGAAGTCCGTCGCAGCGAGGCCTTCCGCAAGCTCAACCCGCTCGGGCAGATTCCTGTGCTGCAGGATGGCGACCTCACTTTGGCCGACAGCAATGCCATCCTGGTCTATCTCGCCAGACGTTACGCCCCGGACAGCGATTGGCTGCCGCACGACCCGATCGTTGCCGCACAGGTGCAGCGCTGGCTCTCGATCGCCGCCGGCGAGGTCATGCACGGCCCGGCGATCGCCCGGATGATCGCGCAGTTCAAATACGAGGACGATCCGGTGAGGGCCGAGCGAGTCGCGGCTCGGCTGCTTCCCTTCATGGAAGAGCATCTCGCCGGCCGCAGCTTCCTTGCGACCGAGCATCCGACGCTCGCCGACCTCGCCTGCTATTCCTATGTCGCGCACGCACCGGAAGGCGGCATTCCGCTCGATCCCTATCCCGCGGTGCGGGCCTGGCTGGCACGGGTAGAGGCCCTGCCCTTCTTCAAGCCGATCCCACCCTCGCCCATCCCCGTGAAGGGCTGAGGCCATGGACGCCTCGCCCTTCCATCCCGGAGAGCTGGAGGCGCAGGCGCTGGCCGGCGAGAGCTCGCGCGGCGCCGGCATTCGCGACTTCATGCCGGACCAGCATCGCGATTTCTTCGCGCTGCTGCCTTATCTCTTCGCGGCCGGGCGCGATGAAAACGGCTGGCCGATCGCAACAATTCTCGCGGGTCCCGAAGGCTTCGTCACCAGCCCGACGCCGAACGAACTCGCGATCGCCGCCCTGCCCGCTTCGGGCGATCCGGCCGATGCCACGCTGAGCATGGGCGCTTCGATCGGCCTCCTCGGCCTCGATCTGCGCACCCGGCGCCGCAACCGCGCCAATGGCGTCATCAGCGAGCGCGACGGAAACGGGCTGACGGTCGCGGTGGATCAGAGCTTCGGCAACTGCGCCAAGTACATCCAGGTCAGGCAGCACGAGACCGTGCCGGTCGCCACGACTGCCGCCGAAGAACTGGGCAGCCTCGATGCGGCAGCCGGCGCGCTGATCGCGGAAGCGGACACGCTCTTCATCGCCAGCGGCTCGAAGAGCGGCCTTGATATGTCGCATCGCGGCGGCAGGCCAGGCTTCGTCCGGATCGCAGGCAACCGGCTGAGCGTGCCGGACTTCGCCGGCAACAGCTATTTCAACACCTTCGGCAATCTGCTGCGCGAGCCGGCCACGTCCCTGCTCTTCATCGACTTCGCCAAGGGTGACGTACTGCAACTGCAGGGCGTGGCGGAGGTCGTCTGGACCGGCCCGGAGCTGGCTGACATTAAGGGCGCCAAGCGCCTGCTGAAGGTGGAGGTGACGCGGGCCTGGCGGCGCAAGGCGGTTCTGCCCTTGCGCTGGAGCGAGCCGGAACCGGCGCCGACCACACTGGCAACAGGAAGTTGGCGGCGGGATCAAGCCGCCTGACTCCCGATCTCAGTAGAGACGCCCGCCCGCGGGCACCTCGAGCGAGGGGCCGATCAGCACGACCTCGCCATCGCCATCCGGCACGCCGAGGGTCAGAACCTCCGACATGAACTTGCCGATCTGGCGTGGCGGGAAATTCACCACCGCCAGCACCTGCCGGCCTGGGAGTTCCTCGGGCCGGTAGTGCTTCGTGATCTGCGCCGAGGATTTCTTGCGGCCGATCGTCCCGCCGAAATCGATCACCAGCTTGATTGCCGGCTTGCGCGCTTCGGGAAAGGGAGCGGCTTTGACGATGGTGCCGACGCGGATGTCGACCTTGAGAAAATCGTCGAAGCCGATCTGCTCGGCGATCTGCTGAGGCTCGCTCAAAATTCCTCCCAGCCGCGATCACCGCCATTGGCGACCTTGCGCGCGGCGCTGCCATGGCTCTGGACAGGCGCGGCCGCCATGGCGCGCGCCGGACGCGGCGCAGGCGCCGCTGCCTGCGCCATCTTGCTCGCCATCGCCTTCAACGCAACCACGTCGCCACCGAGTCGGAAGCGCCCGACAAGCGCGGCGAGCCTGTCGGCTTCCTGGGCCAGGGCCTGCGAGGCAGCGGTCGACTGCTCGGCCATGGCGGCGTTCTGCTGCGTCGCCTGGTCCATCTCGTTGACGGCGGTGTTGACTTCCTGCAGCCCAGTCGCCTGTTCCTGGGCAGCCGAGGCGATCTCGGCGACCAGCGAGGTGGCGCGGGTGATCTCGCCGGACATCCGCTCCAGCGCCGTTCCAGTCTGGCCGACCAGCGCCACGCCCTTCCCGACCTCGACCGAGGAGGCGGTGATCAGGCCCTTGATCTCCTTGGCCGCATCCGCCGAGCGCTGAGCGAGCGCCCGGACCTCGGAGGCGACGACCGCAAAGCCCTTGCCGGCATCGCCGGCGCGCGCCGCCTCGACCGAGGCGTTGAGCGCCAAGAGGTTCGTCTGGAAGGCGATCTCGTCGATCACGCCGACGATCTGCGAGATCTCCTCGGAGGATTTCTCGATGCCGCTCATAGCGGCGACGGCCTCGCGGACGATCTGGCCGGACTGCTCGGCCTCGCCCTTGACCTGGGTGGTGGCGAGGCTGGCCTGGCGCGCGCCCTCGGCGGTCTGGCGGACCGTCGCGGTCAATTGATCGAGCGCGGTCGCGGTCTCCTCGACCGAGGAAGCCTGCTGCTCGGTCCGGCTGGCAAGGTCGTCGGCGGCCTGGCTGATCTCACCGGCGCCGGCCTTCATGCTCTCGGTATTGGTCGCGATCTGCCGCATCGTCTCTTCGAGATGCGCCATCGCGGCGTTGAAGTCGTTCTTGAGCTTGACGTATTCGGCGCTGAAGGCGGCCTCGATCCGGTAGGTCAGGTCGCCCTCGGTCAGGCGCTCCAGGCCGGCGCCGAGCGCATCGACGACGATGGCCTGCTTCTTGGCCTCTTCGCTGCGCTGCGCCTCGTTGAGGTTGCGCTGCGTGTCGGCGGCCCGGCGCTGCTCGCCGGCATCGGCCTCGGCCTGCGCCTTCTCGGCCTCGACCTGCTGCTTCATCAGCGCCGCGTCGCGGAACACCACGAGCGCGCGCGCCATGCTGCCGACCTCGTCCTGGCGCTCCTGATAGGCGATCGGCGCCTTGAGGTCGCCGGCGGCGAGCGCGCTCATATTGCCGGAGACGGTGCGCAGCATTCCGGAGGCGCGGCGGCTCAGGAAGATGACAAGCCCGAGCAGCAGCAGCGCCAGCGGCACCAGGACGATCGCGACGTCGTTGATCAAGCCGTAGAACGAGGCATCGACGGCATGGACATGCATGCCGGTGCCGATCGCCCACTGCCATTTCGGCACGCCGACCACATAGGACACCTTCAGCGAGGGATCCTTGTCGCCCGGTTTCACCCAGAGGTAGTCGACGAAACCGGCGCCCTTGGTCCGGGCCGTGTCGGTCAATTCCTTGACGAAGAACTTGCCGGTCGAGTCCTTCAGCGGCGACATGTCGGTGCCGATCAGCTTCGCGTTCGCATGGGCGATGTTGAAGCCGTCATAGCGGATGACGAAAAAGTAGTTGCCGTCGTCGAAGCGAGCATTTGTCACGGCGTCGATCGCGAGTTTCTGGGCGTCGGCATCCTTCAGCTCGCCCTTCTCGACCTTCGCCACATAGGCGTTCACGGTGGAGGCGGCAGCTTCGACCGCGTTCTTCACCTCGGCCCGCTTCAGGTCGAGCATGTCGATACGGGCCTGGCTCAGCGTGACGGCAACGCTCGCGACGGCGACGATGGCGGCCAGAATCGCGATCAGCCCGAATGAGCGGCCGATCGACAGCGCAGTAAGCTTCTTCAACACAGACCTGTCGCCCCTCGCGAACGTGGTTCTTCACATTCGCGCGGAACGGCTAATGCCCGCTTAACGATGTCACTCTTTTGCCACAATCAGCAGTTGCTGAACGGCAACCCCTGATTGCAATCAGATTGCCGGCGCATAGTCGTCGCCGTCCTCGCCACGCATGCGCTCGCGCCTCGGTGTACGCTTGACGCCCGAGCACAGCGAGCGCGCAAGGCCGCGCAGCGGCGCCGTCAGCCGGTGGACATCCTCGACACGGGCCATGATCTGGCCTGCGGTCTTCAACTCGCGGTCGAGCTTGGCCATGGTGCGCGACAGCTCCGGCTCGTCGTCTTCCAGCCAGGTGTCGAGCACGCGCGCCATCAGCAGCGCCGCGCCACGGACACGCACCGAGCCGAGATCGTCCTCGGTCGGGATACCGGCCGAGGCGAGCAGATAGCGCCAGGAGTTCACGGAATTGCGCCCGAGCGCGGCGAGCGCCAGCGGCTGGCGCCGCAGATGCGGCATCAACGCCTTCAAGCCCGCCTTATAGGGCGCGAGCGCGTCGAGCCGGCGCATCACCAGATCGAAGACGCGCTCCTTGTAGGATTCGTCCATGAGATCGTCGGAGCTGCCAGCCAGCACGGCATCGTCGAGGATGCGGCCGAGACTACCGAGGATCGCGAGCTTGGACGGGAAAAGATTGCGCAGCTCGGCGAGGCTGATCCCGGCCTCGCGGGCGATCGCCGGCAGCTCGATCTCGTCCCAGCCCTGCGTCGCCGCCAAACGGAACAGCGCATCGACCACGGCGCGCCGCGGATCGGGCTTCGCGGCGGGCTTCTCGACCTCGGGGGAAACGGGTTTGCGCGCCATTGGCGTCTCTCCTGTCGCGAGCAGATGGGAGAGAAGCTAGGGCGCAACCGGGGCGGTTGAAAGGCCGCTTCAGCCGGAAAGCTCTTCGGCGCGGCGTTTGGCGGCAGCGACCGCGCGTCGCATCAGCGGCGCGAGGCCATTATCCGCCATCAGCACGTCGAGCGCAGCAGCGGTGGTACCGCCCGGCGAGGTCACGTTCTGGCGCAAGGTCGCTGGCGGTAGTGGCGACTGGAACAGCATCTCGCCGGCGCCCTCGATCGTGGCACGCGCCAGCCGCTCGGCGATCTCGGCCGGCAGGCCAGCGGCGACGCCGGCAGCCGCCAGGCATTCGACCATGTGGAAGACATAGGCCGGCCCCGAGCCGGAGACTGCGGTGACGGCGTCGATCAGCCCCTCGTCGCCGAGCCATTCGACCTTGCCGACGCCGGCGAGCAGCGCGTCGGCCAGTTGCCGCTGCGCCTCGCTGACGCCCTTGCCCGCGGCGGCAGCCGTGACGCCGCGCTGGACCGAGGCCGGCAGATTCGGCATAGCGCGTACGGTCGCGCCGGCATTGGGCAGGCGGGCCGAGAGGTCGCCGAGCGTCTTGCCGGCGAGGATCGAGATCAGCAGAGTATTCGGGCCGATCAGCGCCTGCACCGAGGGAGCTGCGGTATCGAGCATCTGCGGCTTGGTCGCCAGCACGACCACCTCGGCAGGCTTCAATGCGGCCGGGTTGACGCTCATGCCATGGGCGGCTGCGAGCGCCTGCATCTCGTCGGAGACATGCGGGTCGATCAGCGTGATCCCCGCAGCCTTCACCCCGATGCGCAGCCAGCCCTCGAGCATGGCGCCGCCCATCTTGCCGGCACCGACGAGGGTGAGGGTCTCAGGAAGCGGGCTGGCCATGGCGTCTCTCCAGTCGATGCACGGTTGCGCACGGACCTGAACCGCCAAGCAAGGCCCGGGTCAAGCCCGGACCCGGCCGAACCTCACGCCTCTCCGACCGTCTCCAGCAGCGCGCCCTCAAGCGCCTCGCGGGCGTTCTTGCCGGCCCAGACCACGAACTGGAAGGCCTGGTAGTAGCGCTCGCAGGCGTCGATCGCCGCCTTGATCAGGCCCGCAGCCTGCTCCTCGGTCGGCTCGGCCCCGCCCGAAAGCAGGAGCGCATGGCGATACATCACCACATTCTCGCGGCTCCACAGGTCGAAATGCCCGAGCCAGAGCTGCTCGTTGACCAGGCTGACGAGGGTCATCACCTCGTTGCGGCGCCGGTCCGGCACCCGAAGGTCGAAGGCACAGGCGATGTGCAGCGACTCGACTTCCCCGAGCCAGGTGATCGCGACATGGTAGTCAGCCCAGCCGCCGGTGACGGAGACCGAGAGCTCGTCGTCGCTGTCGCGATCGAAGCTCCAGTCGTTCAGCGAGGCGAGGCGCTCGACGAGATCGAGGGGGTTAGAGGGGCGTTCGGTTTCGGTGTCCAGATCAAGATCCATCATGCCCAAGGTCCAACAGCCGGCATCCTAGCCCTGACGGCAGGCGCGGCCTGTTCAAGAACGGGAACGCGGCGACTGGAAAAGCGTAAGGCACGCAACCCGACCAGAAGATCACTGGCGCGATCTTCGCTTCATCAGCCGGCTCGCAAGTAGAGCCTGCCGACGAATCACCTCTCTTCATCGACGATAGCTCAGGCGAGTCTGGAGCCCTAACAGAACCTGTGCGGTCCTGATCGAGTTCCTCGGCACCCGGTACGCGATGCAAGCTCTGCGGATTCGACGCCGGCCTCAATCCCTCACCGCGACTGTCCACAACGCGAACATGCCGGCGTGCCGCCGGCCGCTATTTGGACCCGGGCTTATTTGGATTCAGGCTTGGCCTCGAGCGCTGCCAGCCGGGCCGCGAGCTTGTCGTTCTCCTCGCGCGCCAGCAGCGCCATCTCGCGCACCGCCTCGAACTCCTCCCGGGTCACCACGTCGAGATCGCGCAGCAGCCGCTCGATCTGGGTTTTGACCACGGTCTCGACCTCGCGGCGCACGCCCTGCGCCGCGCCGGCGGCGTCGGTCGCCAGCCGGGCGATGTCGTCGAGGATACGGTTGGACGTGCTGACCATCGGAGCTCTCCGGCAGGCGCTCCATGCGCCCTCCCGGGAGATATGGCGAAGGAGCGCCGGGAGCGCAATCGCCGCGGCGCAGGCGGCCCGGTCCGGCGCTCATCCCGCCCTATCTGGACCTCGGGGATGGTTGCGCTTACAACGAGCGCCGCAGGGAAGACCAGCAATCCGAGCCCAAACAATGGGCGGGAGGCGTCATGTCGGTACGTTTTAACGGCCTCGTCCTGGGGCCGCTCGCTGCGCTTGTGCTCGCGGGCTGCCAGGAAACCACCACCACCGCGGCGCGTCCGCGTGTCGATGCGCCGGGCGTTCCGGTCTCGGTCCAAAGCATCTCGGGCGCGCCCGATCAGGTGACGGCGCATTTCGCCGGCCTGCTCGGCGAGGCCGCCGCCGAGCGCAAGATGGAGATCGTCCCCGGCGACAAGCCCGCCCGTTTCCGGGTGCGCGGCTATCTCACCGCCCAGCCGACCGAGGATGGCCAGACCGCCCTCGCCTTCGTCTGGGACGTCTATGACGAGAGCAAGAAGCGCGCCCAGCGGGTCCAGGGCGAGAGCCTCGGCCGGCGCGGCGGCGGCTCCGATCCCTGGGCCGGCATCGACCAGACCATCGTCGCCAAGGCCGCCTCCGAATCGGCGGATGCGATCGCGAGCTTCCTGACGACCGCGCCGGTGCCGGAGGCGAAGCCGGACGCCAAGGACAAGACCCGCACCGCCCAGGCAGCGCCCGACAAGAAGCGCTAGGGCTTTCTCGCTCGACCTGGAGCCCCCCGGGTCGAGTCGATCCAGGATATCCCGCGAAACGTGCACCGCCATTCGGTGCAGCGCAGCATTTGCATGGGGATGCCGCGCCTCTTTTGTCGACTCGGCGTCATCACGCTGTTATGAGCGCTTCGAAACTGGGCCGCCCCCGCTCGGACGGTTCGCCTTTTTCTGCGTTTCTGGTGCGCCCCGGCATGCCCTCTTCCTTCAAAGTCGTCGCCGGCAATTCCAACCGCGCCCTTGCCGAAGCCATCTGCAACCATCTCGACGTACCGCTCGCCCGGGCCCAGGTCCGGCGCTTCGCCGACATGGAGATCTTCGTCGAGATTCAGGAGAACGTCCGCGGCCAGGATGTCTTCATCATCCAGTCGACCTCGTTCCCGACCAATGACCACCTGATGGAGCTTTTGATCATTACCGATGCGCTGCGCCGCTCCTCGGCCCGGCGCATCACGGCGGTGATCCCCTATTTCGGCTATGCCAGGCAGGATCGACGCGCCTCCGGCCGCACCCCGATCTCAGCCAAGCTGGTCGCCAACCTGATCACCCATGCCGGCGTCGACCGCGTGCTGACTCTCGACCTGCATGCCGGCCAGATCCAGGGCTTCTTCGACATCCCGACCGACAACCTGTTCGGCGCCCCGCTGATGGCGCGCGACATCAAGGACCGGCTCGACTGGAAGAACGCCATGGTCGTCTCGCCCGACGTCGGCGGCGTGGTCCGGGCCCGCGCGCTCGCCAAGCGCATCGACGCCCAGCTCGCCATCGTCGACAAGCGCCGCGACCGGCCGGGCGAGTCGGAAGTCATGAACATCATCGGCACGGTCGAGGGCCGCTCCTGCATCCTGCTCGACGACATCGTCGATTCCGGCGGCACGCTGGTGAACGCCGCCGAAGCGCTGCTCGCCCAGGGCGCCAAGGAGGTTTACGCTTACATCACCCATGGCGTGCTCTCCGGCGGCGCAGTCGCTCGTATCGCCTCCTCCAAGCTGAAGGAGCTGGTGATCACCGATTCGATCATGCCGACCGAAGCGGTGAAGGTGGCGCGCAACATCCGCGTCATCTCGATTGCCGGGCTGATGGGCGAGGCGATCGAGCGCACCGCCAGCGAGTCGAGCGTCTCCAGCCTGTTCGATTGAGCTTTTGTAGCTTTTCCCCGCAGCGCTCATCCTGAGGAAACGCAGCCTTCGGCTGCTCCTCAGGATGAGGGCTGAGACTTGAGAAAGGACCGGCCATGACAGCGCGCGCCCTCGTCCTCTTCTCCGGCGGCCAGGATTCCACTACCGCACTTGCCTGGGCGCTGGAGCGCTTCAGCGCGACCGAGACCGTCGGCTTCGACTACGGCCAGCGTCATCGCGTCGAGTTGGACTGCCGCGAAACGATCCTGGCGAAGCTGCCCGCCCTGTCGCCGACCTATGCCGACCGGCTCGGGCCGGATCATCTCCTCGACCTCAAGACGTTAGGGGCAATCTCCGACACCGCGCTGACCAGCGAGAGCGAGATCGCCTTCGCGCAGACCGGCCTGCCGACCACCTTCGTTCCCGGCCGCAACCTGATCTTCCTGACCTTCGCTGCGGCGCTGGCCTATCGCCGCGATTGCAAGCACATCGTGCTCGGCGTCTGCGAGACTGATTATTCCGGTTATCCCGACTGCCGCGACGACACGATCAAGGCGATGCAGGTCGCGCTCGGCCTCGGGCTCGACCGCAGGTTCGTGCTGCACACGCCGCTGATGTGGCGCGACAAGGCGCAGACCTTCGCCCTAGCCAGGGCGCTCGGCGGCGGGGCTCTCCTCGATCTGGTGGTCGAGGAAAGCCATAGCTGCTATCTCGGCGACCGCAGCAAACGTCATCCTTGGGGCTATGGCTGCGGCCACTGCCCGGCATGCGACTTGCGAGCCAGGGGCTTTGCGGCCTATGAGGCCTCGCCGAACGATAGCGGACCGAACCATGATGATTGACCGGCAACGCCGTATCGAGGGCCTGATCGCGCTCGCCCTCTTCACTCTGACGATCCCGATCGCCAATTGGCTGATCGGCAATGTTGGCACGGTCTGCGTGCCGAACGGCCCCTGCCTTGTCCCGGTCGCACCGGGGATCAAGGCGCCCAGCGGCGTGCTGATGATCGGCCTTGCCCTCGTCCTGCGCGACATCGTCCAGCGGCGGCTCGGGCCTGCAGCGGCGCTCGGAGCCATCGCCGTCGGCGCGCTGATCTCGGGGCTGCTGGCGCCGCCCGCGATCGTCGTCGCTTCGGTTGCGGCCTTCCTCCTGTCCGAGCTGACCGACTTCGCGGTCTACACCCCACTGCAGAAGCGCAATTTCGTCGCCGCCGTGGCCGCCTCCAGTGTCATCGGCCTTGTCGTCGACAGCCTGGTCTTCCTCTGGCTCGCCTTCGGCAGCCTCGACTTCCTGAGCGGACAGATCATCGGCAAGGCCTGGATGGTGCTGCTGGCCGTGCCGCTGATGCATCTTTTGCGCCGGCGCGACGAGCGGATCGGGCTCTCTCCCGCCTGAGCCGGGAGCACGTTCGTTTTTAAGCAGTTTCTATCAGCTTGCTCGCCTGAAGATCCGAAAGCCAACAATTCGACCTAAGCGGGAAACGGCGATTTCATGCCCCGGCGGCATGATGTTACTCCCGTCCTGCCGAGTGTCCCGATGCGTCGTCACGATTCCGTCGAGCGTCTGCAATCCCTGCAAAACGCCATCCTGGAATCGATCGCGCGCGGCGAAGAGCTGGCCGTCGTGATGGTCGACCTATGCAAGCGCGTCGAAGCTCTGGCGCCCGGCGTGGTCTGCTCGGTCGTCACCGTCGATGATGATTTCAGGCTCCGCGCCCTCGCCGCCCCGAGCCTGCCGCCCGCCTATGGCGAAGCGGTCGACGGCACGCCGATCGGCCCGCGCGTCGGCTCCTGCGGCACGGCGATCTATCGCAAAAGCCCGGTCGAAGTGACCGATATCGCCACCGATCCACACTGGGAAGGCTATCGCGAGCTCGTGCTTCCGCTCGGCCTCAACGCCTGCTGGTCGAGCCCGATCGCGGCGCGCGACGGGCGCGTGGTCGGCAGCTTCGCCTTCTATTATCGCGAACCGCGCGGCGCCACGCCGTTCGAGCGCCGGATCGTAGCGACCTGCGTGCATCTCTGCGCCATCGCGATCGAGCATGCGGAGGTGAGCGCCCGCAATCATCGCCTCGCCTATTTCGACACGCTGACCGGCCTGCCGAACCGGGCTCGCTTCAACGAGGCGATCGCCGAGACGACGAGCGGATCCCGGTCTGGTTTCGGTTTGATGCTGATCGACATCGACCACCTCAAGGCGGTCAACGACACCATGGGCCACGCCGTCGGCGATCTGCTGATCGAAGCCATCGGCTCGCGGCTCGCCGCGGTCGCGCCGGAAGGCACGGCGTTCAGGATCGGCGGCGACGAATTCGCCGTCCTTCTGCCAGATTGCGACAAGGCCGGGCAGTTGCGCAGCGTCGCCAGCGCGATTCTCGCCGCGATGGACACGCCGATCGACTGCGAGGGAACCACCATCGTCCCGAGCGTCACCATCGGCGGCGCCATCGCCGGAGAGGACGGCGCCGACAGCGTCACCCTGCGTCAGAACGCCGATTTCGCGCTCTACCACGCCAAGGAAACGCGGCGCGGCGGTTATGTCCGCTTCAAGGGTGGCTTGCGGACCTCGATGACCCGCCGCATTCAGACGGTTCGGACGGTCGACGATGCTTTGAGCGCCGGCCATCTGGTACCCTACTATCAACCGGTCGTCCGGCTCGACAATGGCGAGATCCGGGGCATGGAGGCCCTGGCCCGCTTGCGCCTGGACGACGGGCGCGTCGTGGCGGCCGGCGAGTTCCAGGACGCCTTGCACGATCCCAAGCTCGCCCATCGCATTTCCGCCCAGATGCTGGCCGCTATTGCGGCCGACATGGCGCAATGGCAGCGCGAAGGCCTGCCGATACACCATATCGGTCTCAATGTGACCTCGGCTGATTTCCAGAAGGGCGACCTGGTCCAGCGCATCGTCAGGGCCTTCGAGCGTGCGCAGGTGCCCGTCGAACACCTCGTGGTCGAGATCACCGAGCAGGTGATTATGGGCGGACGTCGCGACGGCGTCGCACGAACTATGCAAGCCCTGCGCGAGCGCGGCATCCAGGTCGCGCTCGACGATTTCGGCACTGGCTTTGCCTCGCTCACCCATTTGCTCGACTTCCCGGTCGATGCGATCAAAATCGACAGATCCTTCGTTGGCGGCATCGAAGGCGGGACCAGGAGCGGCGCGATCGTCGAGGCGCTGATCAGCATCGCCAGCCGGCTCGGCATGCGGATCGTGGCCGAAGGGATCGAGAGCGAAGGACAGGCGCGGCGCCTCGTCGGGATGGGCTGCAGGCTCGGCCAAGGTTATCTCTACGCCCGGCCGATGCCGGCTGAGGCGGTCGCTGCCTTCGTTGGCAGCTTCCGCAGGTCCGCCGCAGGCTCATTGCCGCGTCCGGCCGCCACCGCCGCCTGAAATCCGGCTGCGGACTTGAGATTGCCTGCGGTTTCGCCTATGAGCGTGCCTGCGCTCCACTGACACCCTTGGAGGCAGGGGCGCAAACCGCAATGGCCGCCGTAGGCGGCCATGTCTTTTAAGAAGCAAGGACCATACACATGACCGCCGTGAAGCAGATCCAGGCTTCGGCGCGCGCCCAGGTCGGCAAGGGGGCCGCCCGGGCAGTTCGTCGCCAGGGCCTCACTCCCGCCGTGATCTACGGTGCGGGCGAAGCGCCCGTCGCCATCGCGCTCGATGCCAACAAGACCCGCCAGATGATCTATGCTGGTCACTTCCTGACCACGCTGTTCGAGATCGACGTCGACGGGAAGAAGACGCGTGCCATTCCGCGCGACTACCAGCTCGATCCGGTCAAGGACTTTCCGATCCACGTCGACTTCCTGCGCGTCGCTGCCGGCCAGACCATCAAGGTCGAGGTTCCGTTGCACGTCGTCGGCCAGGAGGAGTCGCCTGGCCTGAAGAACGGCGGCGCCCTGCAGATCGTCGAGCACTCGCTCGAAATCGAAGTCGCCCCCGAGCGCATCCCGGAGTTCATCGAAGTGTCCGTCGCGGGTCTCGAAGTCGGTGACACGCTGCATGGCGACGCTCTCAAGCTTCCGGCCGGCGTTACCCTGACCGCGACGAGGGAGCTGACCCTGGTCACGATCATCCCGCCGACGGTCGAGGAGGAAGCGCCCGCCGCCGAAGAGGCCGAAGCCGAAGCGGCCAAGGCCTGAGCTTACGTTCCTGCCGGAACGAAACGCTTGAAGACGGCCGGGCATGCCCGGCCGTTTTTGCATTGATCGCAGGCACATGGACCTTGGAACGATGCTGATCTTCGCCGGCCTCGGCAATCCCGGCCAACGCTATGCCCGCAACCGCCACAATATCGGCTTCATGGCGGTCGCAGCGATCGCCCGCGCCGTCCGTGCCGCGCCTTGGCGCGCCCGCTTCCAAGGGCAGGCCTGCGAGGCTGTCATAGGCGGCGAAAAGGCCCTTCTCCTGATGCCGCAAACCTACATGAACGAGTCCGGCCGCGCGATCGGCGAGGCCGCGCGCTTCTTCAAGGTCGCGCCCGCCGACGTCATCGTGTTCCATGACGAGCTCGACCTGGCCCCTGCCAAGCTGCGGGTGAAGCTCGGTGGCGGCAATGCCGGCCATAACGGGCTGCGGTCGACCACCGCCGCGATCGGCAACGACTATTGCCGGGTGCGGATGGGCATCGGCCATCCCGGCGACAAGGCGCTGGTTCACGCCTATGTCCTCAACGATTTCGGCAAGGCCGAGGAGCCCTGGGTCGAGGATCTCTGCACGGCCTGCGCCGACAATGCCGCAATGCTCGCCGCCCATGACGATGCCGGCTTCCAGAACAAGGTCCACCTCTTCATGGAGGCGCGCGGCCATGGCGCGGTGAAGCGCCTCGGCGAGAAGGCAACCGATTGACACGAAAACACGGGAACACGATATCTGTGCCCGAGGTGTGCAATGAAGAACGTGACCATCACTTTGCCCGAGCAGACGCTCGCGAAGCTGCGGATCGAGGCTGCCAAGGCCGGCAAGAGCGTGTCCAAGTTCATGGCAGATCTGGCCGAGGAGCGGATCGGCTCGCGTACCGCCGATCCCGGCCAAGCCATGCGGCAGTTTTTGTCCGGGCCGCTCTACGATCTGACTGACGAGAATGGCAAGGCGCCGAGTCGAGAGCAGATTTATGACCGCTCGCGTGTTCGTTGATACCAATGTCCTCATCTATGCGCGAGACCAGAGGGAGCATGACAAGCGCGAGCAGGCACGGCAGTGGCTCGAAATCCTGGCAGACCGCCGGCAGCTTCTTACCAACCTCCAGGTCCTGAACGAATTCACGCGATGGCTGCTGTTGAACGAGCGATCGCGCGCGCTCGAAGCCCTACGCAATGAGGTTGGATTGCTGGCATCCTATGGCGCCGCCCCGCTCAGCGCCGCCGAGATGGACAACGCCTGGGATGTGCGCGAGGCGCTCGGCTACCAGTGGTTCGACTGCCTTCTCATCGCTTCGGCGGCGAATGCCGGCTGCAGCCATTTCCTTTCGGAAGACATGAGCCACGGTGAGCGCTATGGCTCCCTCACGATCATCAACCCCTTCAAGGTCGATCCCGTTTCCTTCCTGAGCAAGAACTGAGCACCATGGGCTTCAAATGCGGTATCGTCGGCCTGCCGAATGTCGGCAAGTCGACCCTCTTCAACGCGCTGACGCAGACGGCGGCGGCGCAGGCAGCAAACTATCCGTTCTGCACGATCGAGCCGAATGTCGGCGATGTCGCCGTGCCCGATGAGCGGCTGGAAAAGCTCGCTGCGATCGCCGGCTCGAAGGAGATCATCCCGACCCGGCTGACCTTCGTCGACATCGCCGGCCTGGTGCGCGGCGCCTCCAAGGGAGAGGGCCTCGGCAACCAGTTCCTCGCCAACATCCGCGAATGCGACGCCATCGCCCATGTCGTGCGCTGCTTCGAGGACAGCGACATCACCCATGTCGAGGGCAAGATCGCTCCGATCGCCGACATCGAGACGATCGAGACCGAGCTGATGCTTGCCGATCTCGAAAGCCTCGAAAAGCGCATCCTGCCGCTGGAGAAGAAGGCCAAGTCCGGCGACAAGGAAGCCAAGGAAGCGGCCGACCTGATGAACCGCTGCCTCGTGCTGCTGCGCGAGGGCAAGCCGGCCCGCCTCGTCCAGGTCGCGCCCGAGGAGCGCCGCGCCTTCGAGATGCTCGGCCTGCTCTCCTCCAAGCCCGTGCTCTATGTCTGCAATGTCGAGGAAGCCAGCGCCGACAAGGGCAATAGCTTCTCCGCGCAGGTCAAGGCCCGCGCCGCCGAGGAAGGCGCGGTCGCGGTCGTCGTCTCGGCCAAGATCGAGAGCGAGATCGCAGTTCTGCCGGCCGCCGACCAGAAGGACTATCTCGAAGCCGTCGGCCTCGACGAGCCCGGCCTCAACCGGGTGATCCGCGCCGGCTACGCGCTGCTCAACCTCGTCACCTATTTCACCGTCGGCCCCAAGGAAGCCCGCGCCTGGACGATCGAGAAGGGCACCAAGGGGCCGCAGGCCGCCGGCGTGATCCATACCGATTTCGAGAAGGGCTATATCCGCGCCGAGACCATCGCCTATGACGACTACGTCGCCAACAAGGGCGAGGCGGGCGCGCGTGAGGCCGGCAAGTTCCGGCTCGAAGGCAAGGAATACATCGTCGCCGACGGCGACGTGCTGCACTTCCGCTTCGCCAACTGAGCTTGCATCGCCGGAGCGCAATCCGCTCCGGCGCCATGTCTGCTGAGCATTCGGAGTTTGCGCGTTTTCGGCTCGATCACGCGTGGCCGCGCGAGCAGAATGCGGGCCAGATCAGTGAGATGGGCTACCGATGCGCTATTTCGAGGACTTCGTCGCCGGCGCCGTGAACGAATACGGCGCGCTTCCCGTCTCGCAGGACGATATCCTCGCCTTCGCCCGGCGTTTCGACGCGCAGGACTTCCACATCGACCCGGAGAAGGCGAAGTCGAGCTTCGTCGGCTCTCTGATCGGCTCCGGCTGGCACAGCTGCGCCCTGCTGATGCGATTGGTGGCGGAGGGCTTCCTCCTCGACGCGACCTCGATGGGCTCGCCCGGCATCGAGGAGGTCAAATGGCTGCGGCCGGTGAAGCCCGGCGATGTGCTGACGCTGCGCTGGACCGCCGTCGAGACCAAGGAATCGCGTTCACGCCCGGAGATGGGGCTGGTGAAGTTCCGGCTCGAGCTGATCAACCAGCGCGGCGAGCCGGTGGTCGAGCAGAACAACTGGATCATGTTCGGCCGCCGCGGCTCCGGTTTCGAGACGCCACGCGGCGACTGGCTCAGGCATTCGGTGAGCTACGAGCCGCCGCAGGCGATCGTCCGCGTCGAGCCGCCTAGCAGGCCGACGGCCCCTCCCGGCTTCTTCGACGAGCTCGTCATCGGCGAGAACTACGAGCTCGGCAGCCTCCTCTTCACGCCGGAGGAGATCGTCGCCTTCGCCCGCTCCTTCGATCCGCAGCCCTTTCACATGGACGAGGAAGCGGCGCGCCGGAGCTCTTTCGGCGCGCTATGCGCCTCTGGCTGGCATACGGCGGCAGGCTGGATGGCGTCGATGGTCAGCCATCGCCGCCGGCAGGAGGCCATGCTCGCCCCAAGCGTGGCCCCAAGGCTCGGCCCCTCGCCCGGCTTCAACAACCTGCGCTGGCTGAAGCCGGTCTATGCCGGCGACCGCATCACCTATCACTCGACCGTCGCCGACAAGCGCGCGAGCCTGTCGCGGCCGGAATGGGGCCTGTTCTTCCACCACAACACCGGCGTAAATCAGAACGGCGAGACGGTGTTCAGCTTCGACGGTTGCGTCTTCATCGAGCGCAAGCCGGGCTGAGTTCGGCACCGGTCAGCTGGCGATCAGTCGCGGAGCTGCCGACGGGATCGCCAGCTCGATGCGATCGCGGCCATTGCGCTTGGCGGCATAGAGCGCCTCGTCGGCGCGGGCCTGGAGGCTCTTGCCGTCCAGCGGCCCCTCGCCCGCGCACAGGCCGATCGAGACGGTCACACCCGCCAGCTCGTCATGGAGCAGCCGCCACGGTGCGCGCCGCAAGGCGCGGCGGATCGCTGTCGCGACGTCCTGCGCCGCCTCGATCGACGTGTTGCCGAGCAGGACGCCGAACTCCTCGCCGCCGATCCGGGCGACCAAAGCCGATGTCGGCGGCACCTGAGCCGAGATGACCTCGGCAATGGCCTTGAGACAGGCATCGCCGACAAGATGGCCGAAACGGTCGTTGATTGTCTTGAAGTGATCGGCGTCGATCATCATCAGCGACAGCGGCTCCGACCGCGCGGCGGCTTCGGCGAGGCGCGCCACGAAGCGGCGATGATTGGCAAGGCCGGTCAGCCCATCGGTCTCGGCGAGTTCCGCCAGCGCGGCATTGGCCCGGCGCAGGGCTTCCTGCGCCTCCAGCAGCTCCATCTGCTGGCGCTTGGCGACGGTGATGTCGGCATGGGTGAAGAAGCTGACGCCACCCTTGCCATGCCGCGCGATCAGCCGGAGCCAACGCTGGCCCGGCAATTCGATCTCGAAAGGCACGCCGTCATAGCACAAACCGTTGCTGATCGCGGCGCGCCAGGCTCCGACCGGCGAAGCGCCGCGCCAGCACCAGGCGATGATGTCGTCCAGGGTGCGTCCCACCACCGGAGCGCCGCGCGGCAGATCATAGAGCCGCCGGAAGGCGTCGTTCGCCGCGATGACCCGTTCCTTGGCATCGAGAATGGTGGCGCCGTCCGGGATGAAGCGGAGCGCATCCATCACCGGCAGCACCAGCTCGGGTGCCGTCTCGGCGCTGGTCTCGACATCGAGCGGCTGCCACAGCCGAACACGCCCGCCATCCGGAGCCCGCAGCGAAGAGGCGCGCAGCTTGCGGCCATTGTGGATGAATTCGAAGGGCTGCGTCTGGTTCTCGTGGCGCGTCACGCCTTCGGCGACGTGCCGCGCGATGTCCGGCATTTCCTCGGGCGAGAGTCGAAGGCGATAGAAGCGCAGGAGATTGTCGGCATAGGGCTCGCCGACATAGATCTCGCCGTCATCCTCGGGAAATATCTGCAGGAAGGTCTGGTTCCAGCAGAGGGCTCGCATCTCTCCATCGTATTCGCAAACGCCGATACCGAGGGCGTCAAGCGAGTCGAGCAGATAGCGCGAGAGCTTCATCCCGCCGTCATTAGACGAGAGCCGTTAACAACGGGTGAGATGAGCGCCTAAGATCAGCCGACTTTCCCGTATCCCGCGAACTTTGCCGAGACGCGCGCCATTTCCGCGGCATCGAGAATGACCGGCTCGAGCCCGCTGGCCAGCAGATCGAGATACTGCCCGGCGAGGTTCTCGACCTCGGCGACAATGGTGTGCGCGCCAGCCAGCGTAGCGCCGAGGGCGATCACGCCATGATTGGCGAGCAGCACCGCCTTGCGGCCCTCCAGCGCCCTGACGGCGTTCGCCGCCAGCTCCGGCGAACCGAAGGTGGCATAATCGGCGCAGCGGACATCGGCGCCGCCGCAGAGCGCGATCATGTAGTGGAAAGCCGGGATGCCGCGCCGCGCACAAGATAGCGCCGTAGCGCGCGGCGAATGCGTATGGACGATCGCATGCGCATCCGGGCGCGCTTTGTAGATCTCGGTGTGGAACGGCCATTCGGACGAGGGCTTGCGGCTGCCGCCCAGAACCTTTCCGTCGAGGGCGAGATAGATCAGGTCCTCCGGCTTCGTCTGCGCGTAAGGCAGGCCCGAGGGCGTGATCAGCAGCCCGTCGCGAAAGCGGGCGGAGACATTGCCCGATTTCGAGGGGCAGAAACCGGCCTCGTCGATCGCCTGGGCAACCGCGACGATCTCCTCGCGCAGGGTATGCTCACTCATGCCGCCACACCGCTCGTCATCTCGGGAAAGAGCCTTGCCAGCCCCTCGGCGCTCGCCGGCGCGATGCCGCGCTCGGTGATCAGGCCGGTGACGAGCCGCGCCGGCGTCACGTCGAAGGCCGGGTTGCAGGCCGGGCTGCCGGGCGCCGCGACCTGGAAGAAGCCGGTGCTGCCATCCTCGCCCTGGCCGAAGAGATGCGTGACCTCACGCCCCGCCCGTTCCTCGATCGGGATCTCCTTCAGCCCGTCGGCAAGCCTCCAGTCGATCGTCGGCGAGGGCAGCGCCACATAGAACGGCACGCCGTTGTCCTTGGCCGCCAGCGCCTTGAGATAGGTGCCGATCTTGTTGGCGACGTCGCCGGTCGCGGTCGTCCGGTCGGTGCCGACGATGACCATGTCGACCTGGCCATGCTGCATCAGATGCCCGCCGGCATTGTCGACGATCACGGCATGCGGCACGCCATGGCTGCCGAGCTCATAGGCGCTCAAGGCCGCGCCCTGGTTGCGCGGCCGCGTCTCGTCGACCCAGACATGGACCGGGATGCCGGCATCATGCGCCAGATAGATGGGCGCCAGCGCCGTGCCCCAGTCGACGGTGGCGAGCCAGCCGGCATTGCAATGGGTCAAGATGTTCACCGGCTCGCCCGCCGGCTTCTTCTCGGCGATCTCGCGGATCACGCCGAGCCCGTGCTCGCCGATGGCGCGGCAGAGCGCGACATCCTCGTCGCAGATCGCGCCCGCTTCGGCATAGGCTGCGCCGACGCGCTCCGCTTCCGGCAGGCCGATCAGACGCTCGCGCATCCGCGCCAGTGCCCAATGCAGGTTGACCGCCGTCGGCCGGGTCGCGCCGAGCAAAGCGAGCGCCTGCTCCAGCGCGGCATCGGAGGCATCGACCCGCAGCGCCAGCGCGACGCCATAGGCGGCGGTCGCGCCGATCAGCGGGGCCCCGCGCACCGTCATATGACGGATCGCATGGGCCGCCGCCTCGGCGGTCGCGAGCCTCACCGTCTCGAAATGGAAGGGCAATCGCGTCTGGTCGATGACGATGACGCCCCAGCCGTCATCGTCGAGCCAGATCGTGCGGTAATGCCGCCCGTGGATCTTCATCGCTTCAATGCCCCGCGAAGGAAACCAGCGTGCGCACCGGCACGCCGAGTCGCCTGACCCTATCGGCGCCGCCGAGGTCCGGCAGGTCGATGATGAAGCAGGCGGCGACGACCTCGGCCCCGAGCGAGGAGAGCAGCTTCACCGCCGCCTCGGCCGTGCCGCCGGTGGCGACGAGGTCGTCGACCAAGAGCACGCGCTCGCCGCGCGAGACGGCATCCTTGTGCACCTCGATCTCGTCGGAGCCGTATTCGAGCGAATAGGGCATGCCGACCGTCTCATGCGGCAGCTTGCCCTTCTTGCGCACCGGCACGAAGCCGGCGGAGAGCTGATGCGCCACCGCGCCGCCGAGAATGAAGCCGCGCGCCTCGATACCGGCGATCTTGGCGATCTTCAGCCCGGCGAAGGGCTGCACCAGCTCATCCACGGCGCGCCGAAAGGCACGGGCATCGCCGAGCAATGTAGTGATGTCGCGGAACTGGATCCCCGGCGCCGGATAATCGGGGATCGTCCGGATCGCATTCTTCAGGTCGGCGAGGGCGCTGCGGTCCATGCATTCGTCCATCGGCTGGGGCGCCTTCTCTTAACCCAAGGCGCGGCCGGCGGAAACGGCGCTGCGAACCGGGCAGCGCCGCCTGCTCCGCAGGTCAGTCGCGCCAATAGCGACGCGGGGCGCGCCATTGCCGCTCGTCGCGATAGCTTCGGCGCTCATAGACGCGCCGGCGGCCGCGATCATCGTCGCGGATGATGGTGTCGACCCGAGTGTGAACGCCATTGGATGAATTCGAGCTCGAGTTCGACGAGGTGTTGCCGGCGACAGCCGGGCCGGCGGCGCAGAGGGCGATGAAGGCCAGGGTGAACGGTCGCATCGGGCAGCTCCGTGGTAGCATCGAGGGAGCCGACATGCTCCCCTTAGCCTGAACGTCGGCTGACCGCATTCATTCCGTCGCGATCATCGGCCGTTCAGCACTCGCCCTGCCACCGCGTCGAGCTTGGCGAGGAGCGCGCGGTCGCGGTGCTCCGGCGCGGTGACGATGGCGAAGTCGAGGGCATTGTGCGATCCGGCTGGGCAGGGCTCGCGCTCGCGCGGAAAATCGGCGGCGAGCCGCGCCACCAGCCGGCGGGCCTTGTCGGCATTGGCGTGCAGCACAGCAATGACGGCGGCGACGTCGACCGCGCCGTGCTCCTCGTGCCAGCAATCATAGTCGGTCACCATGGCGACGGTGGCGTAGGTGATCTCGGCCTCGCGCGCGAGCTTGGCCTCCGGCATCGCCGTCATGCCGATCAGATCGTAGCCGAGGCCCTTATAGGTCAGCGATTCCGCCAGCGTGGAGAATTGCGGGCCTTCCATGGTGACGAGCGTGCCGCCCCTGACGAAGGCCAGATCCTCGGCGGTGGCCGCAGCCGCGATCCGCTCCTGCAGCGCCGGGCCGACCGGATGTGCCACCGACACATGCGCGACGCAGCCCTTGCCGAAGAAGGAGCTGGCGCGGCCGGTGGTGCGGTCGACGAACTGGTCGACCAGGACGAACAGGCCGGGATAGAGCTCGGCCTTGTAGGAGCCGCAGGCCGAGAGCGAGACGAGGTCGGTGACCCCTGCCCGCTTCAGCACGTCGATATTGGCGCGGTAGTTGATCTCAGAGGGGGGAATCGCATGGCCGCGGCCATGGCGCGGCAGGAAGACGATCTTCGTCTGCCCGATCCGCCCGATCCGGAGCACGTCCGACGGCTCGCCCCAGGGGCTCTCGATCCGCTCCTCGCGCAGCTCGGTCAGGCCCGGCAAATCGTAGATGCCGGAGCCGCCGATGATGCCCAGAACCGCTTCAGCCATGCCCTAGTCTCCGATCATTGCCCGGATAAGGATCGAGATTCGTGACAGCCGTAACACGACGGCGCCCCTCGCCGGAAAGCTGGCCGTCATGGCGAGCGTAGCGAAGCAATCCGGGGGTGGCAGTGTTCTATGCTCCCCGGATTGCTTGGTCGCTGACGCTCCTCGCAATGACGGGAAAACCCTCGCCCGCAAACGAAAAAGGCCCCGTTTCCGGGGCCCTCATCAATTCTGTCTCACTCAGTGCGTCGAGGCATGCTCGGGCAGGCGGGCCCAGATCTTCTTCTTGGTGAAGTAGAGCAGGCCGGCGAAGAGCGCCAGGAAAATCATCACCTGGAAGCCCAGGCGCTTGCGCGCCTCGAGATGTGGCTCCGCCATCCACATCATGAAGGCGGCGACGTCCTTCGAATACTGCTCGACAGTCTCCGGGACCGGCGACTTGCCGTCCGGCCCCTTCGGATACTCGACCTGGCCGTCGTTCAACGGCTTCGGCATCGCGATCAGGTGGCCGGGCATATAGGTGTTGTAGTTCTGCCCAGGCAGCAGCGGCGGGAAGTCCTTCGGCGGATCGCCGTAGCCGGTCAGGAGCGCGACGATGTAGTCCGGCCCCTGCTCCTGGTACTGGGTGAAGATGTCGAAGATGAAGGTCGGGAAACCGCGCGTATAGGTGCGCGCCTTGGCCAGCATGTCGATCGGCGGCGGATAGGCGCCGCCATTGGCGGCGCGCGCCGCCTGCTCGTTCGGGAAAGGCGCCGGGAAGGCGTCGGCCGGACGACCGGGACGCTCGAACATCTCGCCGGCCTCGTTCGGGCCGTCCTTGATGTTCGTATAACTCGCGGCCAGCGCCGCAACCTGCGAGGTCGTGAAGCCCGGGCCACCCGGCTGCGACAGGTTGCGGAACCGGATCAGGCTCATCGCATGGCAGCTGGCGCAGACTTCCTTGGCGACCTTGAAGCCGCGCTGCAGCTGGGCCTGGTCGAACTTGCCGAACGGGCCGGAGAACGACCAGCTCTGCGCCGGCGGCTTCGGGCCAGCCTCGGCAGCGAGGACCGGCGAGGCGGCAGCGAAGACAAGGCCAGTGGCGAGGCCGACGAGCGACAGGCGGAGGGACATCTTTCTCATGGTCTCGTTCAGCCCTTGGCCTGCGGTTCCGAAGCGGTGGCGTGGGCAAGGCGTGCGCCCGAGCCGCCGAGCACCGAATCGGCGATAGAGGTCGGCAGCTGGGCCGGCCGTTCGAAGATGCCGATCAGCGCCAGCGCGACGAAGTAGCCGAAATACATGACCGTCAGGATGCGCGAGAGCGTGACATAGGGCTCGTCGGCCGGCATGGCGCCGAGATAGCCAAGGCCGATGCAGACCAGCACGAACATCCAGAAGAACTGGCGCGCAATCGGCCGGTAGGTCATCGACTTGACCTTGGAGGTGTCGATCCAGGGCAGGAAGGCGAGGATCACGATCGCGCCGCCCATGGCGATGACGCCGCCGAGCTTGTCGGGGATGGCGCGCAGGATCGCGTAGAACGGCAGGAAGTACCATTCCGGCACGATGTGGGCGGGGGTCGAAGCCGGGTTGGCCGGGATGTAGTTGTCGGCATGGCCCATGAAGTTCGGCTGGTAGAAGACGAACCAGGCGAAGACCAGCATGAAGCAGACCATGCCGAACAGGTCCTTGATCGTCGCATAGGGCGTGAAAGGAACGGTGTCCTTCTTCACGTCCTTCACCTCGACGCCGGTCGGGTTGTTCTGGCCGACATGGTGCAGCGCCCAGATGTGCAGGACGACGACGCCGGCGATCATGAAGGGCAGCAGGAAATGCAGCGAGAAGAAGCGGTTCAGCGTCGGATTGTCGACCGAGTAGCCGCCCCACAGGAAGGTGACGATCGTCTCGCCGATCACCGGCAGCGCCGAGAACAGGTTGGTGATCACGGTCGCGCCCCAGAAGGACATCTGACCCCAGGGCAGGACGTAGCCCATGAACGCCGTGGCCATCATCAAGAGGAAGATGATGACGCCGAGGATCCACAGCACCTCGCGCGGCGCCTTGTACGAGCCGTAATAGAGGCCGCGGAAGATGTGGATGTAGACCGCGACGAAGAACATCGAGGCGCCGTTGGAATGCAGGTAGCGCAGCAGCCAGCCGAAGTTCACGTCGCGCATGATGTGCTCGACGGAGTTGAACGCCATGATCGCGTTCGGCGTGTAGTGCATCGCCAGTATCACGCCGGTGATGATCTGCGACACCAGCATGAACACCAGGATGCCGCCGAAGGTCCAGAAGTAGTTGAGGTTGCGCGGCACCGGATAGGAGACCGCCGAATCGTGCATCAGCCGCACGATCGGCAGGCGCGCATCGAGCCAACGCTCGATCCCCGTCTTCGGCTGGTAGGTGCTGTGACCGCTCATGCTGCTTGCCTCAAGCTCTCTCTATTCCGCTCGATGCCGTCCTCGCCTGCTTGGAGGCTCAGCCGATCTTGATCTTGGTATCCGCGGTGAACGCGTAGGGCGGCACCGGCAGGTTCAGCGGCGCGGGACCCTTGCGGATACGGCCGGAGGAATCGTAGTGCGAGCCATGGCAGGGGCAGAACCAGCCGTCGAACTCGCCCTTCGGCTCGCCGGGCGCGCTGCCGAGCGGCACGCAGCCGAGATGGGTGCAGCTGCCATAGACGACGAGATACCGCTCATGGCCGGGCTTGGTGCGCTGCTGGTCGGTCTGCGGGTCGCGCAGCGTCGCGATGTTGACGGCGAGCGCCTCGTCGATCTCCTTCTTGGTGCGGTTGCGCACGAAGATCAGCTTGCCGCGCCAGAACAGCTTGATCGCCTGGCCTTCCGCGATCGGGGCGAGATCGAGATCGATCGGCGCGCCAGCGGCGACGGTCTGCGCGTCCGGGGCCAGCTGGCTGACCAGCGGCACGACGACTGCGGCGGCGCCGACGGCGCCGAAAGCGCCGGTCGTCAGCATCAGGAAATCGCGGCGGGTGGGTTCGGTGCCAGTCGTATCGGTCGCGTGCGCCACGATCCAGTTCCCTGCTCGGCTGCCGGCCTGGCCGGCTGAAACACATCAAGCGCCTCATGAGAGCGCGAGCGCAGAGCCCCCTTTCGGTGGCGCGTCGCCTGCGCGCTCTTTGGCATGCAGTTTTGACGAAGTCTACTGTTCCCCGTGCCGCAGCCCACTGCGTTGCAGCAAGGCCGCAGTGCGTGCCGCTCAGGCCGGAATCCGGTCGCTGTCGGCGAGCGCCAGGAAGCCGCCCGACTGCCGCGCCCACAGGCGGGCATAGAGCCCGCCGCGCCGCACCAACTCGTCATGGCTGCCCATGTCGACGATCCGGCCCTTGTCCAGCACGATCAGCCGGTCGAGCGCAGCGATGGTGGAGAGGCGGTGCGCGATCGCGATCACGGTTTTTCCTTCCATCAATGTGGAAAGCTGCGCCTGGATCTCGGCCTCCACCTCCGAATCGAGCGCCGAGGTCGCCTCGTCCAGGATCAGGATCGGCGCGTCCTTGAGCAGCACGCGCGCGATCGCGATGCGCTGGCGCTGGCCGCCGGAGAGCTTGACGCCGCGCTCGCCGACTCGCGAGTCGAAGCCCTGGCGCCCGTCCTGGTCGGTGAGGCCGAGGACGAAATCATGCGCCGCAGCGCGCTTGGCCGCAGCGGCGATCTCGTCCTGCGTCGCGCCGATGCGGCCATAGGCGATGTTGTCGCCGATCGAGCGGTGCAACAGCGAATTATCCTGCGTCACCATGCCGATCTGGCTGCGCAGCGATTCCTGCGTCACATGGGCGATGTCCTGGCCGTCGATCAGGATGCGGCCCGCATCGAGCGGGTAAAGCCGCAGCAGCAGGTTGACCAGCGTCGACTTGCCCGCGCCGGACGGGCCAACCAGCCCGATCTTCTCGCCCGGCTTGATCTCCAGGTCGAGGTTCTCGAACAGACCGGCCGGCTTGCCGTAGTTGAAGCGGATGTGCTCGAAGCGCACGCCGCCCTGCGCGACCTTCAGCGGCGCAGCGTCGGGTGCATCCGGCAGGTCGTGCGGCTTGGCGATCGTCTCCATGCTCTCCTGCACCGAGCCGATGTTCTCGAAGATGCCGCGCACCAGATGGATCAGCCAGCTCGACATCTGCACGAGACGTAGCACGAGACCGATCGCGGCAGCGACCGCGCCCGGCGTCATCTCGCCCTGCGCCCACAGATGCAGGCTCAGCCAGGCCGTCGCGACGACGAGCAGGCTGTTCATCGTCTGCAGGATGACGCTGACGCCGGTGATCAGCCGCGACAGATTGAGGAACGAGGCGTTCCAGCGCGTCAACGAGTCGCGCACGGCCGAGCGCTCGGCGTCGGCGCGGGCGAAGAGCTTGACCGTCAGGATGTTTGTGTAGGCGTCGACGATGCGCCCGGTGGTCGTCGAGCGACCGAGCGAGTTCGCTTCGGAGCGCGCCTTGGCCCGCGGCACGAAGTAGACGAGCAGGACGACATAGGCGGCGAGCCAGACGATCACCGGCAGGGCGAGCCAAAGGCTGGTCGAGCCGAAGAAGCCGATCGCGACCGAGGCGAAGATCAGCGCGTACCAGAGGTCGTCGATCACCTCGATGGTCGCGCCGCGGATCGCCTGTCCGGCCTGGATCACCCGGGACGACAGCCGGCCGGCGAAATCGTTCTGGAAATAGGAGAGCGCGTGGCCGAGCGTGTAGACATGGTTGCGCCAGCGGATTTGGTTGGTGATCTGCGGCACCACCACCTGATCGACGATGGCGTGGTTGGCGAAATAGATCAGCGGCCGGACAACGGTGACGAGGATGGCCGCGCCGATCAGCAGCCAGCCATGCTCGCCGAAAACCTGCTCGGGCGAATTCTTGGTCAAAAGGTCCACGAACCAGCCGACCATGAGATACATCGCCGCCTCGATGCCGGAAAAGCCGAGGCCGGTCAGCATGATCAGGGCCATCCAGCCCTTCACGCCCTTGATGTGATGCCACATGAAGCGGAACACGCCGGTCGGCGGCGTCTGCCGCTCGTCGAAGGGCGCGAAGACATCGATGCGGCTTTCAAGGAAACGGAAGAGAGGGGCGAACATGGACGTCGGATCGCCCTCCTCGGGCAGACAGTGAGCACGATGCCGATATGGGGCGCGCGCTGGGTCGCGACCAGAGCCTGAAGGCGCCACTCCGTCATGCCATGACAGCAGAGCGCAGCGTGGTGCAAGCCCACCGTCCTGCAGCGGCGGCGGGCCCTACGACGAAAGACTCTCGACCTAAGTCGCAATCACGCCGGTTTCCCGCTTGCCGGGCCTCCCCGCACCGCAGAGCATGAGGTGGCGCCGCGCAGGAAAACGGCGCTCCGGAGGTCCGCTGATGATCAGATTCCATGCCGCCCTCGCCTTGGCTGGCTCACTCCTCTTGGCGACACACGCCACTGCCCAAACCGCTGGCAAGACGGTGATCGCGACGCCGAACGCGCCAGAGGCGATCGGCCCCTATTCGCAGGCGATCAAGGTCGGGAACATGGTCTTCCTCGCCGGGCAGGTCGCGATCGATCCGAAGACCAAGCAATTCATGAAGGACGCCGGCATCGAGGATCAGACCAGGCAGGTGCTGGAAAACCTCAAAGCCGTGCTCGAAGCTGACGGCCTGACCATGGACCATGTCGTTTCGACCAACGTCTTCCTGAAGGACCTCAACGACTTCGGAAAGATGAACGGGGTCTATGGCAGCTATTTCAAGACCGCCCCGCCGGCGCGCGCCACGGTCGAGGTCGCGCGCCTTCCCCTCGATGCGAAGGTCGAGATCGTCGCGATCGCCGTCCGCCCCTGAGCGTGATGCCTTGACGCCGGCAGGCGCAGCGCGGATGACGCGCCCATGCTGCGCCTTGCCCTCTACCAGCCCGACATCCCGCAGAACGCCGGCACCATGATCCGCCTGGCGGCCTGCCTCGGCATCGCCGTCGACATCGTCGAGCCGGCCTCCTTCGACGTCTCCGACCGCAATTTCCGCCGCTCCGGCATGGATTACATCGAGCGGGCCGCGGTGACGCGCCACGATTCCTTCCGCGCCTTCGAGGCCTGGCGACGCGAGGCCGGCCACCGCCTCGTCCTGGCGGAGACCGACGGCGCCTGCGCCCATACCGACTTCGCGTTCAGACCCGACGACATCGTCATGGTCGGACGCGAGTCGGCCGGCGTGCCGCCAGAGGTCTATGCTGCCGCCGAGGCCAGCGTGCACATTCCGATGCGTCGCGATTTGCGCTCGCTCAATGTCGCCATGGCCGCGGCGATGGTAGTGGGCGAGGCGCTGCGTCAGCTCGGCGCCTACCCCACGCCGGCCGACGCCTGACAAAGAGACCGCACATGACCGCACAAGCCACGCCAAACGCAACCGTCGATCCCGCGGTCGTCGAAGCCCTGAAGCCACGCGCCAGCGCCTGGTTCGAGAGCCTGCGCGACCGCATCTGCGCTGCCTTCGAGCAGGTCGAGGACGAGGCTGCCGGTCCGTTCCCGCCCGAGACCGACAAGCCCGGCCGCTTCGTCCGCACGCCCTGGCAGCGCAGCAACCATGACGGCGCGCCGGGCGGGGGCGGCGTGATGTCGCTGATGTCGGGCCGCGTCTTCGAGAAGGTCGGCGTCCATGTCTCGACCGTGCATGGCAGCTTCGCCCCGGAGTTCGCGGCCCAGATTCCAGGCGCGGCCGAGGACCCGCGCTTTCATGCCACCGGCATCTCGCTGATCGCCCATCCCTGGAACCCGCACGCGCCGACCGTGCACATGAACACCCGCTTCGTCGTCACGACCAAGCCCTGGTTCGGCGGCGGCGCCGACCTCACTCCGGTGCTCGACCGCCGGCGCAGCCAGGACGACCCCGATGCGCAGGCCTTCCATGCCGCGATGCGGGCGCCCTGCGAGGCTCATGCCGGCGTCGCCGACTACGAACGCTTCAAGAGCTGGTGCGACGAGTACTTCCACCTGAAACACCGCAACGAGCCGCGCGGCATCGGCGGCATCTTCTACGACTATCTCTGGACCGGAGACCCGGAAGCCGATCTCGCCTTCACCAGGGCGGTCGGCGAGGCCTTCCTCGACATCTACCCGCGTATCCTGCGTGGCAATCTGGCGGCGCCCTGGAGCGAGGCCGAGCGTCATGAGCAGCAGGTCCGCCGCGGCCGCTATGTCGAGTTCAACCTGCTCTACGACCGCGGCACGATCTTCGGCCTGAAGACCGGCGGCAACGTCGCCTCGATCCTGTCCTCGATGCCGCCAACGGTCCGCTGGCCGTAAGCCACCATCATCATTGCGAGCGCAGCGAAGCAATCCAGGAGCGGCAGAGTTCCACGTCATCCTGGATTGCTTCGTCGCTACGCTCCGCGCAATGACGACACCGCGCTGACCAGCAGTCCAGCCTGCTCATTCTGCCCGGCTGGGCAGCCGGCCTCGATCCAGGCCTCGCGCGCCGCATCGAGCATCTGGCCAACTTGCGGGCCGGCGCTGACGCCGAGCGCCAGCACATCTTTCCCGGTCGGCAAAAAAGGCGGTGTCCGCGCCAACTCGGCGATCAGCGCTTGGAAATCAGCCGACATACCGTCCGTCCCCAGCAGCGCCAGCCCGCCCGCGACCGAATCCATCCCGATGCGATGAGCCAGGCGACGCAAGCTCGCGATCTCCAGCAGCTTCCCTCGCCCCGAAAGCGCCTCCAGCGCCGCGGCGATGCCGGAAACCCGCTCGAACTCGGCATTCGAGAGCCGCAGCCGCTCACGCAGCCTGAGCGCATCCTCGCCGACCGTGACCGCCAGGGCCGCCAGCCGGAAGGCGGGATACACGCCCGCCCCCGGCCCATCGGCGATTGCGGCGAAGCGCGAGAGGCGCGGCACGCCGCCGATCACCGGCATCAGCAGCCCAGCCCCAGCCATGTCCTGCAGCGTCTCGGCCGCACGCGGCGCGGCGAGCAGCTTGCGCAGCTCCGCCCAGACCCGCTCGCGTGACAATCCACCGAGGCCGAGGCGCCCGGCGATACAGGCATCGAGCGCCGCGCGATCCGGCTCGCCGATGCCATAGCGGGCATGGAAGCGGAAAAAGCGCAGGATGCGCAGATAGTCCTCGGCGATCCGCTCGCCGGCCACACCGATGAAGCGCACCCGACGCACAGCAAGATCAGCGAGCCCATCGGCATAGTCGTGCAGTCCGCCGGCAGCATCGAGCCCAAGCGCGTTGATCGTGAAATCGCGGCGCAACGCATCCTCGCGGAAGTCGCGACCGAAGGCGACGACGGCATGGCGGCCATCCGTCTCGACATCGCGCCGCAGCGTCGTGACCTCCAAGGGCACTCCCTCGATCACCACGGTGACGGTGCCGTGCTCCATCCCGGTCGGCACCGCCTTGAAGCCGGCAGCCCGCGCCCGCCGCATCGTCTCCTGCGGCAGGCAGGTCGTGGCGACGTCGATATCAACGACGGGCTCGCCTAGCAGCGCATTGCGCACCGCGCCACCGACGATGCGGGCCTCCTCGCCGTCGCGGTTCAGCGCGGAAAGCAGCGCAGCGACATCGGCGCGCGCCAGCAGTCCGGCAAGGCGTTGCCGCTCAATCCCCGTCATCGCTTCGGCCGGTCATCGAACTCGCCGGGGACCAGTCTGCCGTTCTCGACATGCGGCGGCACGAACGCGCCAGTATGCCGCGGCGCGACGACGCCCGTATAGATGAAGAAGCCGATCCCGAGCAGGAGTCCGGTCACCGACAGCCAGAACAGATGGCGGCTCCAATGCTCGACGTCGAACGGATTGCGCCGCCGGATCACGAGATAGCCCGCGAACAGGCAGAAGGGCAGGACGAAGAGCAGAAACTCCTCGATCAGCGTGCGCAGCATTGGGTAATCTGTCCCGGTCTCTCGTTTCAGCCGGCCAGGCGCTCGTAGAGATTGCGGATCATGCCGGCCGTCGCTCCCCAGATATAGCGATCGCCATGCGGCATCGCATAGTAGGTGCGGTAGCGCCCGCGGAATTCGCGGCCATGGCGCTGATGATTGGCCGGGTCGAGCAGGAAGGCGAGCGGCGTCTCGAAGGCCTCGTCGACCTCGTGCGGGTTGATCGTCAGCGTCAGCGGCGGCTCGACCAGCCCGACCACCGGCGTGACGCGATAGCCGGTGCCGGTGAGATAGGCGTCGAGATAGCCGACCGCCCTGACCTTGCCGGGAGCAAGCCCGACCTCTTCTTCCGCCTCGCGCAGGGCCGCGACCAGCGGCGAGCCATCGGTCGCGTCGATTCGCCCGCCCGGGAATGCGATCTGTGCCGAATGCTTGCGCAGGGCTGCGGCGCGCTGGGTCAGGAGCACGGTCGGCTCGTCCGGATGCAGCACGATCGGGATCAGCACCGCCGCCTCGATCGCGCTCGCCTCGTCAGGAATGTCGATCGGCTCGGACTGGAGATCGTGATCGCCGCGCGGCCGCGCGATCAGGTCGCCATGGGCCGGCGGCTCGGCCCGCAGGGCGCGCAGCAGCAGCGCCTCGATATCGCCGCCGGTCCAGAACGGCGTCTCGGCAAGCTGCTTGGCAGGATGCTGCATCACAACCCCTCGATCTCGCTCGCCGGCGCGACGACATGGAAGGCACCGCCGGCCGCGATGCCGAACTGGGCCTGCCCATCGATCTCGCTGATCTCGCCGAGCGCCAGGAGATCATAGGTCAGCGCCCGCGTGAGCCGGGCCCAAAGCCCGCGCCGGACATGCACATAGGGTTTCACGCCCTCGTTCGCAGCCCTCTCGAAACGCAGGGCGTTGTCCGGCCCGACCGTGACGAGGTCGTCGGTGCGGGTCCGGAAGGCGATGCTGCGCTTGTCGCCCTCGCCCTCCACCGCCATCTCGACCGCTTGGAGCGGCGCATCCTCGACCGTGATCCCGACCTTCTCGACCGGAGTCACGAGAAAGTAATCGTCGCCCTCGCGCTTCAGCACCGAGGAGAACAGCTTGACCAGCGCCGGCCGGCCGATCGGCGTGCCCAAATAGAACCAGGTGCCGTCTGCGGCGATGCGCATGTCGAGATCGCCGCAGAAGGGCGGGTTCCAGCGCTCCACCGCCGGCAGCCCGCGGGCAGGGCCTGTGCCGAGCGCGCCCAGCAGGCGATTCATCGCGCCTGCGGCCTCGGCCGTCACGTCACCTCGCGCTTTCGTCATCGGCATGCCGGTTGCATCGTTCTCTCGCCTTGAACTCTACATAATCGTGAAGCGGACTGTTGTGCACCGCCGCCCTCTGCCTCTTGAGCATGCTCCCTGCGAGGGTCAGAGTTTGGAATCGGACAGCAAGGCCGCGCGACGGCGAGGCTGAAGGAGATCGACATGGTGGCGCAAGCCCGTGATGCCAACGCCCCGATCAACCTCGACACCGGCGTGGTCGAGGCGGCGGAGGCGGCTCTCGCCGCCATCGGCGCCGCCCGCACCGAGATCGGCCAGGTCATCTTCGGCCAGCAGAAGGTCGTCGATCTTTCGCTGATCACGCTGCTCGCCGGCGGCCACGGCCTTCTCGTCGGCGTGCCCGGCCTCGCCAAGACCAAGCTGGTCGAGGCGATGGGCACGGTGCTCGGCCTTTCGGCCCGCCGCGTCCAGTTCACGCCCGATCTGATGCCATCGGACATTCTCGGCTCCGAGGTGCTCGACGAAAGCGAGGGCGGCAAGCGTCATTTCCGCTTCATCAAGGGCCCGGTCTTCGCCCAGCTGCTGATGGCCGACGAGATCAACCGCGCCTCGCCGCGCACCCAGTCGGCGCTGCTGCAGGCGATGCAGGAACACCACGTCACCGTCGCCGGCGAGCGCCACGATTTGCCGGCGCCCTTCCATGTGCTCGCCACCCAGAACCCGATCGAGCAGGAAGGCACCTATCCGCTGCCGGAAGCCCAGCTCGACCGCTTCCTCCTGGAGATCGATGTCGGCTATCCCGACCGCGAGGCCGAGCGCCGCATCCTGCTGGAGACCACCGGCGCCGCCGAGCACAAGCCGGTGCAGGCGATGACGGCCGAGACCCTGATGTCGACGCAGCGCCTGGTCCGCCGCCTGCCGGTCGGCGAGGCGGTGGTCGACGCGATCCTCGACCTCGTCCGCTCGGCCCGGCCTGGCGACGGCGAGAAGGCAATCACCGACAAGCTCGCCTGGGGCCCCGGCCCGCGCGCCAGCCAGGCGCTGACGCTTGCCGCCCGTGCCCGCGCCCTCGTCGAAGGCCGGCTCGCGCCGTCGGTCGACGACGTCGCGGCGCTCGCCGCTCCCGTTCTGAAGCATCGTATCGCATTGACCTTCGCCGCCCGCGCCGATGGCGAGACGGTCGAGGGTGTCGTCGCCAAGCTCGTGGAGCGTCTGGGTTGAGGGCATTCTGATGCTGCGCACCCGCGTCCTCGGCCAATCCGAGCGCCAGCCGGGCCAGCCGGTCCTCAAGGCTTCGCTCGATCTCGCCGCCCGCCTGCCCCGGCTGGTGCTGGAGGCGCGGCGGGTCTCGGCCAGCGTGCACGGCATCCATGGTCGCCGGCGCTCCGGCCCGGGCGAGACCTTCTGGCAATACCGGCCGCTGGTGACAGGCGAATCCGCCTCGCGCATCGACTGGCGCCGCTCTGCCCGGGACGGCCACCTTTTCGTCAGAGAGCGCGAATGGGAAGCCTCGCACGCGATCTGGCTCTGGATAGACCGCTCGGCCTCGATGGGCTTTTCCTCCTCGCTCGCGCAGTCCAGCAAGGTCGACCGCGCCCTGATCGCCGGCTTCGCGCTGGCCGAGGCCCTGGTCGAGGGCGGCGAGCGCGTCGGCCATCTCGGCCTGACCCGGCCGATGGCCTCGCGCCGCATCGTCGAGATGCTGGCGCAGGCGATTCTGGCCGATCGCCGCAATGGCGAAGCCGACCTGCCGCCGGACGAGCCGCTGCCCCGCCTCGCCGACGCGATCCTGATCACCGACGGCCTGACGCCGGCCGCGGGGCTCGCCAAGCGCATCGCCACGCTGGCGAGCAGCGGCGCCAGAGGGCATATCCTGCTCATCGCCGACCCGATCGAGGAGACCTTCCCGTTTTCCGGTCAGGCCGAATTGTTCGACCTCGAGGACGGCCTGACATTACGGGTCGGCGATGCCGGCAAATGGGGCGAGGATTATCGCGAGCGGCTGCAGGCCCATCGCGACGCCATCCGCGAAGCCTGCCGCCATGCCGGCTGGACGCTGACCTTGCACCGCACCGACCGACCGGCCAGCGAAGGCGTGCTGCGCATCGCCAGCCTGATCGCCGCCTCGCGCGGCGGCCCGGCGGGTTGAGGGAGAACGGACGATGCTCTCATCGCTGCCGATCGCCTTCTCCGCGCCGCTTGCCCTGATCGCGCTGGCCGTGCTGCCCGTGCTCTGGCTGATCCTGCGGGTGACGCCGCCGCGACCGAAGCGCATCGACTTCCCGCCGCTCAAGATCGTGCGCGACCTGATTCCCCAGCGGGAGACGCCGGCACATACGCCCTGGTGGCTGCTGGCGCTGCGCATGGCGGTGGCCGCTCTGGCGATCCTCGCCGTCGCTGGCCCGATCTGGAATCCGGTGCGCGATGCTGCCGCCTTGCGCGGCCCGCTGCTGCTCCTCGTCGACAACGGCTTCGGGGCCGCGACCGACTGGCTGGAACGCCAGGCCATCGCCGAGAGCCGCATCATGGCCGCGGGGCGCGAAGGCCGACCCGTCGCCGTCGTCGGCCTCGCCGAGGCGCCCGCCGAGATCGCGCTCGCCGAGCCGCAAGGCGCACTCGAACGCCTGCGTGCACTCGGCCTGCAGCCGCATGCACCTGATCGCAGCGCCCATCTCCAGCGGCTCGAAGCCTTCTGGCGCGCCCAGCCCCAGGCCGAGACGGTCTGGGTCGCCGACGGACTCGGCGTCGGTGCCGGCGATGCCGATTTCCTCGCTAGGCTGAAGCAGGAGGCCGGCGCCAACCGGCTCTCGATCCATGCCGGCCCGGCCGACCAGCGCGCCCTCGCCGCGCCTGAGAACCTCGCCGGCGCGCTGACCGTCAAGGTCCTGCGCCCGACGACGAATGCGGCAGCCAGCGGCCAGGTCCGCGCGCTCGACTTGAAGGGCCTGCCACTTGGCGACGCGCCTTTCGTCTTCGGCGGCAACGAGCTCGAGACCACCGCGCGGCTGACCTTGCCGATCGAGGTCCGCAACGCCGTCTCGCGGCTCGAGATCACCGGCGAGCGCAGCGCCGGCGCCGTCGCTCTGCTCGACGACCGGGCCAAGCGCCGCCGCGTCGGCATCGTCTCGGGCGCCACCGCCGACACCGCCCAACCGCTGCTCTCGCCGACCTATTATGTCTCGCGCGCTCTGTCGCCCTTCGCGGAGATCCGCGAGCCTCGCGCCGGCTCGACCGACCCGGTCGGCGAATTGCTGGCGCAAAACCTCTCCGTGCTGATCCTCGCCGATATCGGCGCGCTCGACGGCGACACCGCCGCCAAGGTCTCGACCTTCGTCGAGCGCGGCGGCGTGCTGCTGCGCTTCGCCGGAGCCCGACTTGCCGCCTCCTCCGACGAGCTGACGCCTGTGCGCCTGCGCCGCGGCGGCCGCACACTCGGAGGCGGCCTGTCCTGGGAAGCGCCGCGCAAGCTCGCGCCCTTCACCCGCGAGAGCCCTTTCTTCGGCTCGTCCCTCGCCGAGGACGTCCGCGTCACCCGCCAGATCCTGGCCGAGCCGGAGCCCGACCTCGCCCGCAAGACCTGGGCGGCTCTGGAGGACGGCACGCCGGTCGTCACCGGCGAGCGCCGCGGCGACGGCGTGCTCGCCATGGTCCATGTCACCGCCGACACGACCTGGTCGAACTTGCCGCTCTCCGGCCTGTTCGTCGAAATGCTGCGCAAGGTCGTAGCCATGTCCGGCACGAGCTCCGCCGAGAGCCAGGGCGGCGAGATCAAGGTCGAGACCCTGTCACCGACCCGTGTGCTCGACGGTCAGGGCGCCTTCCGCTCGCCTCCTGCGACCGCACAACCTGTCGCCCGCAACTTCACCGGCCGCGCCACGCTCGCCCACCCGCCCGGCATCTACGGCCCGACCGACGGGGCGATGGCGGTCAACACGCTGGCTCCGGCGGACACGCTGGCGGCACTCGATCTCGCCGCGCTCGGCGCACCGATGCTGCCGATCGACCAGCCCGTCGCCCGCGACATCCGCCCGCAGCTCCTCGTGCTGGCATTGCTCCTCCTCGTCGTCGACACGCTGGCGACGCTCTGGCTCGGAGGCCGGATGAACCTCGCCCGCTTCCGCCGGGCGGCGCCCGCTGCGCTGCTTCTCGCTTTTGCTGTCGCGACCCTTGCCGTTCCAGACAGGGCGCAAGCCCAGCAGCAGCCCGCCCCGCCTGCCCCGCCGGCCGATCAGCGGCCGCCGGTGCCGCGCGATCTCGTCACCGCCGCGAGCGCGACCCGCCTCGCCTATGTCCTCACTGGCGACAGGACGGTCGACGACATGTCCAAGGCCGGCATGGCCGGTCTTAACATCGTCCTGGGCGCCCGCACCGCGCTGGAGCCGGGCGAGGCCACCGGCGTCGACGTCTCTCGCGACGAGCTTGCGCTCTACCCGATCCTCTATTGGCCGGTGGTCGCCGGCCGGCCGATCCCCCCGGCCGAGACGCTGCGCAAGATCGAGGCCTATATGAAGGGCGGCGGGCTGGTGATCTTCGACACCCGCGACGCGATGAGCACGAGGCCCGGCGGCGGCACCACGCCCGAGGGCGATCAGCTCCGCCGCATGCTGCAGACGCTCGACATTCCCGAGCTTGAGCCGATTCCGCGCGACCACGTCCTGACCAAGACCTTCTATATCCTCGACGGCTTCATCGGCCGCTATGACACCGGCACGACCTGGGTCGAGGTGCTGCCGCCCGCCAGCGAGGACGGCCGCCGCCCGGCCCGCGCCGGCGACAATGTCTCGCCGATCGTGATCACCTCGAACGATCTCGCTTCCGCCTGGGCCGTCGGGCGGCGCGGCGAGGCGCTCGTGCCGATGTCCGGCTCCGATCCGCGCCAGCGCGAGATGGCGCTGCGCGCCGGCGTCAACCTCGTGATGTACGCGCTGACCGGCAACTACAAGGCCGACCAGGTCCATGTCCCGGCCCTGCTCGAACGCCTCGGTCAGTAGCGAAGGAAATCCCGCCCCATGTGGAGCCTGACCTTCGCCCCGCTCGTCCCGCTGCCGCTGCTGATCGGCCTTGCCGTCCTGGCCGCAGTCGCCGCCGGCATGGCGCTCGTGCTGGCTGGACGCAGCGCGATCCTGCGTGCGCTGGCTCTCGCCGTGCTCGCCATTGCCCTGGCCGACCCCTCGCTCGTCTTCGAGGATCGCGAGCCGGTCAAGGACGTCGTCGCCGTCGTCGTCGACAAATCCGCCTCGAACCGCCTCGCCGACCGCTCGCAGCAGACGCAAGCGGCCCAGGCCGAGGTCGAGCGGCAATTGCGCGGCATCGCGGGTGTCGAGGCCCGTACGATCGAGGTCACCGACCAGCAGGGCGCCGGCGACGGCACCCGCCTGTTCGAGGCGCTTGCCTCCGGCCTCGGCGACGTCCCGTCCGAGCGCGTCGCCGGCGCGATCGTGCTGAGCGACGGCCTTGCCCATGACGCGCCCGCCACGGCCGAGGCGCTCGGCCTGCGGGCTCCCTTGCATGTGCTGACCACCGGCCGCGAGCGCGAGATCGATCGGCGCATCGTGCTGGTCGATTCGCCGCGCTTCGGCATCGTCGGCAAGGAGCAGAATGTCCGCCTGCGCGTCGTCGAGAAAGGCGGGCCGGGTCGTGCCGCGATCACCGTGCGCCGCGATGGCGAGATCATCGCGCGGCGCGAGGCGATCGCCGGCCAGACGGTCCAGGTGCCGGTCCGCATCGATCGCGGCGGCCCGAACGTCATCGAGATAGAAGCGGCCCCGCTCGACAACGAGCTGACGCTCGCCAACAACCGTGCGGTCATCACCATCGAAGGCGTGCGCGACAAGCTGCGCGTGCTGCTGGTCTCGGGCGAGCCGCATCCGGGCGAGCGCACCTGGCGCAACCTGCTCAAGGCCGACGCCAATGTCGACCTCGTCCATTTCACCATCCTGCGCCCGCCGGAGAAGCAGGACGGCACGCCCATCAACGAGCTCTCGCTGATCGCCTTCCCGACGCGCGAGCTGTTCCAGGTCAAGATCAAGGATTTCGACCTGATCATCTTCGACCGCTACGCCAACCAGTCGATCCTGCCGCTGGTCTATTTCGACAACATCGTCCGCTATGTCCGCGACGGCGGCGCGCTTCTGATCGCGGCCGGGCCAGAATACTCCGGCGCCCAGTCGCTGGCGCGCACCCCGCTCGGCCAGATCCTGCCGGCGCAGCCCGATGGCAGCGTCTTCGACGAGGCCTATCGTGCCCGTGTCAGCGAGCCCGGCAAGCGCCACCCGGTCACGCGCGACCTGCCGGGCTCGGAGGCCGAGCCGCCGCGCTGGGGCGAATGGCTGCGCCTCGTCGGCGCCCGCGCCCGCTCGGGCTCGACCGTCATGACCGGCCCCGGCGATCGACCGCTGCTGTTACTGGCGCGCGAGCAGAAGGGCCGCGTCGCGCTCTTCCTCTCCGACCATGCCTGGCTCTGGGCCCGCGGCTTCCGCGAGGGCGGTCCGCATCTCGATCTGCTGCGCCGTCTCGGCCACTGGCTGATGAAGGAGCCCGACCTGGAAGAGGAAGCGCTGCGCGCCTCAGCCCGCGGCCGCAACATCGAGATCGAGCGCCAGACGCTCGGCGAGAGCCCGGCCCCGGCGACGATCACCGCGCCTGACGGCTCGGTCCGCACCGTGCCCTTCGAGGCCGGCCGCCCCGGCCTCTTCGTCGCCCGCACCGCGGCCAGCGAGTTCGGCCTGCACAAGATCACCACCGAGAACCTCACCGCCTTCGCCAGCGTCGGCCCGGAGAATCCGCGCGAGCTCATGGAGGTGGTCAGCGATCCCGGCAAGCTCCAGGCCCTGGCCGAGGCGACTGGCGGCTCCTCGCGCCGGATCGGCCAGGAGACCGGCTCTGGCGTCGCCATCCCGCGCATCGTGCCGGTCCGCTCCGGGCGGCAGTTCGCCGGTGCCGACTGGATCGGCCTGCGCATCAGCGATTCCGGCATCGTCCGCGGCGTCTCGATCTCGCCGCTCTTCGTCGGGCTGATCGGCCTTGCCATCCTCTTCGGCGCACTGGTCGCTGGCTGGATCGGCGAGAGCGGGCGGAGATTCAAGCGCGAGGCGTGACCACGATCGTCATGCTCGGGCTTGACCCGAGCATCTCAGGCCGGAGGAGGCTCCTGCCTCGCGCGTTCTCGTCATGAGATTCTCGGGTCTGCGCTTCGCTCCGCCCGAGAATGACGCCCTTACCTATCTGAGCGCCGCTACCGCGCCGTTGCGCTGCGCCAGAACCCCGTCCTTGAGCTCCAGCGCCAGGAAGCGCCCGGGATCGGCCGGCCCCGGCAGGACGAGATGGCCGGGCTTCACCGGCTTGAAGCCGAAGCGGGCGTAATAGGGCGCATCGCCGACCAGCAGGATCAGCTCGTGGCCATGCGTGCGCGCCGCCTCGATCGCGGCGTTCATCAGCGCAGCGCCGATACGGCGGCCCTCGAAGGCCGGATCGACGGTCAACGGCCCAAGCATCAGCCCCGGCCCGCCGCCGGCGAGGATCGGCGTCACCCGGACGGAGCCGACCAGGAAGGTGCCGACATGGCTGGCGAAGGACAACGCCGGATCATGCGGCGCGCCTTCGCGCAGACGCGAGGCAGTGCGGGCATAGCGGCCAGGCCCGAAGGCGCGCTCGTGCAGGCGCTCGATCGCCGCAGCGTCGCCCGGCAGTTCCTGGCGGATGGTGAGGGGAAGCGAAGTCATGGTCGGAATCGCGAATGGCCGAATTCGCGGCGCTTGGCAATGGCGCTGGCTTCAAACTGGGCGTGCCCACAGGTCCTGATGGCCGATGGTCACGGACGCGCCGCGCTTGGCTTCCAACCAGCTCGCAATCGCCTCGGGCGACATATGGCCGGTCTCTGTCACGGCGGCGGCGATCCCGGCCGCCAGTTCCCGAACGAGATCGGCATGATCGGCGCCGAGTTGCCATGGGCTCTCGCCGACCGTGACTGCCGTGCCGGCCTTGCGGAAAGCCTGCGCCAGCGCCTCCGTGGCATCGGGCCCGGCAGCAGGACCAAAACCTTTGTCGCCGCGCTGGTGATGATGGAAGGCCGTGAGCATGCGCTGGTCTTCCGGATGCGCCGGCTGCCAGCTCTCGCGCCCGTCATAGGTCAGCACGGTATAAAGCGGCAAACGCATGCTGACGAGCGAGGCGACGAAGCGCTCGAGCCAGCGCGCCGAGGCAAGATCGAACAGCGCCGCGGCCGTCACCAGGTCCGGCTGCCAGCCGAGCACCCATTCGAGGTCCTTGGTCAGGTCCACCTGCCGGAAGTCGACTGTCAGCGTCTTGTCGTCCTTGCGCAGCACGAGCTCCTCGCCCTGCTCCTGCGCCTCGTCGGCCCATTGCGCGAGCTTGCGCCGCGCCACCGAGAGCAGGCGACTGTCGGCATCGACCAGGGTCCAATGCTGGCGGGCCGGTAGCACACTGTAGCTGCCGCGCAGGTTCGAGCCGGCGCCGCTGCCGAGGTCGATGATCGATAGCGATTGCTTGCCTGAAAAGATCGAACCGACCGCCGCCAACACCTGCGGATTGCGGGCGGCATGGTCGGCAGGTTCGCGCAAGGCGAGCCAATCGGGGGAGAATCCGCTCATGGAATAACCTTCGCACAGACTTCAGCGACGATCGTCGCAGTCCAGCGCCAGCGCGGCAATGTGCCGGCTGCCTGCCAGGCTGCATCGGAGCGCTGCACGCGCTCCTGCTCGTCATCCAACAACCGTACCAGCCCGGCACGCAGTGCCGCGACATCGCCCGGCTGCACCTTCAGCGCAGCCGCGTCCGGCGCCGTCCGGGCCGCCGCGCCGCCGGTCGTGCACAGGATCGGCAGCCCGCGCGCCAATGCCTCGGTCAGCACCATGCCGTAGCCCTCGAACAGCGAGGGCATGACGAAAAGGTCGGCCCTGGCATAAGCCGCGTCGAGTTCGGCCTGTCTTAGAGGCCCCGTAAGCCTGATCCGCTCGAACAAGCCGGCGGCGGCGATCTGCGCCTTCAACGCTTCCGTTGTGGCAGGAGCGCGATCATCGGCTCCGACGATGGTCAGGCGCCACGGCTTGTCGGCCAGCCCTTCAAGCGCCGCGACTAGGACACCGTAGCCCTTGCGCGGCACGAGCGAGCCGACGGCGAGCAATTCGACGGTCTCACCACCGGAACCGGCCGCCCGCTCCGCCGGATCGACGCCCGGCTCGGCCACGGTGATCTTCTCCGCCGGCACGGCGAAATCGGCGACCAGCAGCCGCTTGGTCGTCTCGCTGGTGGCGATGATCGCTGCCGCATGGCGCAAGGCCGCCGTCTCGCGCCGGGCGAACTCAGTGGCCTGTGTCGGAGTCAAGTCCGTCTCCAGCCCGAGCGGATGATGCACCAGCGCGACGACGCGCCCTGCAAGTCCGGCCGCGACGCTTTCCGGGAAGGCGCCATAAGCGAGCCCGTCGATCAGCAGCACACTGTCATAGGGGGTGGACAGGATCGCTCGCCCGGTCTCGTCGAGGTCGGCCTCGCTCGGATTGGGGAAGCTTCCAGGCAAAGGCAGGTGCCGCGCCGCGACGCCCATCTCCCGCCATTCCGCCAGCAGCCGTCGATCATAGCCGTAGCCACCGGTCGGCAGCGAGAGATCGCCGGGAATGGCGAAGGCGATCTCGCTCACGCGAGCGCGCCCTCATAGCTCGCCCTGGCGAGATCGGTCTCATGCAGCGTGACGCGGATCTTCGCGAGATCGGCGGCATCCGCCCCGAGCTTGCCGGTGCGGGCCGCCAATGCCATCGCGTCGAAGATGTATTTGCAGAGGAATTCGGTGGTGGTCAGCACGCCCTCGAATTGCGGCAGCGTGTCGAGGTTCTTGTAGTTCAGCGGCTTCAGCGTCTCGTTCAGCACGGTCAGCGCCGCGCCGATGTCGACGACGACATTCTGGCGGGTCAGGTTCTCGCGGAAGAAGGCGACATCGACGACGAAGGTCGCGCCGTGCATCGCCTGCGCCGGGCCGAAGAACGGATCGGGCAGCGAATGGCCGATCATGATGCGGTCACGAACTTCGACGGAAAACATGGGCAGGCTCCTTCAGCGACCGCAGTCTTGGCGAACGCCGGGGCGCGACGTCAATAGCGCAGGGCGGCGGTCAGCCCTGCGCCGGCGAACAGGACCGGGAGGCGCGCCGGCGCATCCTTGAACGCGATCTCGGCGGTGATCAATCCATCAAGCCGCTCATCCGCCAGCAAGGCGAGCGCGGCCTGCATGCGCCGCGCGTAGCCGAAGCGCGCCCGCCGCGAGGGCGAGACCTGCCCGACCTGCGAAGAGATCAGTTGCAGCCGACGGGCATGAAAGGCGCCCCCGAGCGGCGCGGCGACGCTGCCCTCGCCATACCAGCTGAGTTCGACGATCCGTGCCTCGAACCCTGCTGCGCCGATCGCGGTCGCCAGGCCGCCGGCGCTCGCGCTGGCGTGGAAGACAAGATCGGCATCCTGCGGACAGTCCGCCGGCAGCGCGAAGCGGCAGCCGAGCGCCCGCGCGAGCCCGGCACGGCCCTCGTCGAGATCGACCAAAGTCACCTCCGCGCCCGGCAGCCTGGTCGCGATATACGCGGTGAGCAGGCCGAGCACGCCGCCGCCAACCACGACGATGCGGTCGGCCGGGCCAGAGCCGGCATCCCAATGCGCATTGAGCGCAGTTTCCATATTGGCAGCGAGCACGGCGCGCCTCGCCGAAAGCCCCTCAGGCAGCAGGGTCACGCGATCCGCCGACACCACGAAGCGATCCTGATGCGGATGCAGGCAGAACACCGTACGGCCAAGCAGTTCGTCCGGCCCCGCATCCACCGTCCCGACGGCGCAGTAGCCGTATTTCACCGGAAACGGAAAAGCGCCCTGCTGGAGAGGCGCGCGCATGCGCTCATATTCGCTCTCGGGCACGCGCCCCTCGAAGACCAGCCTCTCGGTGCCGCGGCTGATGCCGCTCCAGAGCGTGCGGACCAGGCATTCGCCCGGTGCCGGCGCCGGCAATTCTTCGGTGTTCAGGACACATTCACCCGCGGCGGCATACCAGAGCGCCGTCGCCTGTGCGCTTGCTTCGTTCGCAATTGCCGGCTTTACCACGCATCGCCCTCCGCGCCGTTCCCCGCCAGCCTGATGAGCCCATGACGGAAACCGCCATGAACCAGCGCCCCGCTCCGACCACGTTCCAGGCGGCGGCGCAAGAGGACTTGCGGCTGACGCCGGCAGGACTGCAGTCGGTTTCGACCTTGCGGGCGCGGCGCTGGCTCGTCGCCGCCCTGAACCTGGTTACACTGGCGGCCCTGCTCTGGGGCCTCGCCCACGTGCTCTCCGCCGGTGGCTGGAGCCTCGCGGATAGCGCGATCTTCATCGCCTTCCTGTTCGGCGCGCCCTGGACCGTGCTCGGCTTCTGGAACGCTGCGATCGGGCTCTGGCTGCTGCATGGCGCCAAGGACGGGATCGATCAGGTCGCGCCCTTCGCCGCCGCCGGCGAGGCCGATACACCGCTCGCGATCCGCACCGCCGTGCTGATGACCCTGCGCAATGAGGACCCCGCACGCGCCTTCCGCCGGCTCGAGATCGTCAAGCAGAGCCTCGACGCCACCGGCCAGGGCGCCTGGTTCGACTATTTCGTCCTCTCAGACACCAATGACCCGGGCGTTGCCGCGGCCGAAGCAGAGCTCGCCGCCGCCTTCGCCGTGCGCATCGGCGAACAAGGTCGCCTGACCTATCGCCGCCGCAGCGACAATGCCGGTTACAAGGCCGGCAATGTCCGCGATTTCTGCGAGCGCTGGGGCGATCGCTACGAGCTGATGCTGCCGCTCGACGCCGACTCCGTGATGTCGGGCCAGGCCATCCTCGCCCTCGCCCGGATGATGCAGGCCTATCCCAGGCTCGGCATCCTGCAGAGCCTGGTCGTGGGCATGCCGAGCAAGTCCGCGTTCGCGCGCATCTTTCAGTTCGGCATGCGCCACGGCATGCGGCCCTACACCATGGGCTCGGCCTGGTGGATCGGCGATTGCGGCCCGTTCTGGGGCCACAACGCCATGGTGCGGATCGCGCCCTTCCGCGATCACTGCCATCTGCCGACCGTGCCGGGCGGGCCGCCGCTCGGCGGGCCGATCATGAGCCATGACCAGGTCGAGGCGACCTTGATGCGCCGCGCCGGCTACGAGGTCCGCGTGCTCCCGGTCGAGGCGGGTAGCTGGGAGGAGAACCCGCCGACCATGCTCGAATTCGCCCGGCGCGACCTGCGCTGGTGCCTCGGCAATCTGCAGTATCTCAAGATCATGGACATCGCCGGCCTGAAGGCGATGAGCCGATTCCAGCTCGCCTGGGCGATCCTGATGTTCATCGGCCTGCCGGCCTGGACCCTGATGATCGCGCTCCTGCCGCTGAAGGTGCTGGAGGATCGCGGCATCGCCGACTACCCGGCCGGCTCCGCCGCCTTCCTCTACGTGCTGTTCTTCGCGATGTACCTCTCGCCGAAGCTCGCCGGCTTCGCCGACATCCTGCTGACCAGGGGGGGCACGCAGCGTTATGGCGGCACGGCGCGCTTCATCGCCTCCTCGCTGATCGAGATCGTCTTCGCCTTCCTGCAGGGCGCAGTCTCGACCTTCCGGACGACGCTGTTCATGATCGGCCTCACTTTCGGCAAGGCGAAGATCGGCTGGAACGGCCAGGCCCGCGACGCCCATGCCCTCTCCTTCGCCACCGCCTTCGCCGGCCTCTGGCCGCATCTGCTGTTCGGGCTCTACATCTTCGGCACGCTCGCCGTGCTGTCGCCGACCGTGCTGATCTGGTCGCTGCCGCTGACCGCCGGCTACATCCTCGCCATCCCCTTCGCCATGCTGACCGCGGCGCCGACACTGGGCGCCTTCTTCGTCCGCACCGGCCTCTGCGGCATCCCCGAGGATTTCGACCCGCCGGCCGAGATCGTCGCGATCCAAGGCGGCGCAGCGCGATGAAGCCGGTCGCCTATCCCAAGGGCACGGCGAAAAGCCTGTCGCGCTCGCTGCGCGTCTATCACGGCGACCATGTCCGCAAGGTCGCGATGGATTCGCTCTATGCCCGCTTCCTCAGAGCCGGTGATCTCGCCTTCGACATCGGCGCCCATGTCGGCGACCGCATCTCCTCTTTCCGCAGGTTGGGCGCCCGCGTCGTGGCGCTGGAACCGCAACCCGGCCCGGCCAGGGCCCTGCGCCTGATCCATGGCCGCGATCCCAAGGTGGCGCTGGTCGCGGCAGCCTGCGGCGACAGCGAGGGCACCGCGACGCTCCGGATCAACAGCGCCAACCCCACCGTTTCGACGCTTTCGGGCGAGTTCGTCGATGCCGCCCACAACCAGGACGGCTGGCGCGAGCAGGTCTGGGATCGCGAACTCACCGTGCCCTGCACCACGCTCGATGCGCTGGTGGCCGAGCACGGCCTGCCGGCCTTCATCAAGATCGATGTCGAGGGCTTCGAGGCGCATGTCCTCGCCGGCCTCTCGCAGACGCCGCCGGCGCTCTCCTTCGAGTTCACCACGATCCAGCGCGACGTGGCCGAAGCCTGCCTCGCCCGGCTCGCGGCGCTCGGCCCCTATCGTCTCAACGTCGCGCTGGGCGAGAATCAGCAGCTCGTATTCCCTGACGCAATCGATACGAACGAGATGGCCTGCTATCTCCGCGACCTCCCGCACGAGGCCAACTCCGGCGACGTCTACGCGCTGCTGACGCGCTGACCGCTCCTACGCGCTGCTCTGCCCGAGCCAGGCGAGCACTGCCGCCACGAGCAGCCCGATCCAACCGGGATGCCGGCCTCTGGTCGCATAGAGCACGAGAAGTGAACCGGCGAGGGTCGCGACTGCGATGATCCGCACCTGCAGGGCATACGACGACGGATCGGGCGCCTCTGCGACCAGAATCAGAAGTGCTGCCAACCCCCAGCCGAGCGCCGAAGTCAGGTGCCAGTTCGCCCAGAGAATGCGCAGATGCCGTTCGCGCGGCGGCGGCGGAGCGAGCAGCGGCACGATCGCCCCCGCCCGCAATTGCCGGAAGATCAGGATCTCGCCGATGACGGAATGGGCGATGCCGATCAGGATCATCAGCACGCCGGCGGCGATCAGATAGTTCTGCATCGAAGGCGGTCCGGCTCGTGGGGGTCGCAGGGCGCGCCTCACGCAACAGCAATCTGGCCTTGCCCGCGCCGATTGCGGAAGCTGCCATGGTGTCGCGCTTTCTTCGCAAGCGCATCGGCTTTATCACCCGGCTCAGCCTGCGTTCATCTTGCACTGCCCAGGCTGACCACGAACGCAACCAGCCAAGGATGACCATGCTCGCTCTCGTCCGCCCGCTCGCCATCTCCGTGACGCTCCTGCTGACCGCCTTCGCAGCTCATGCCGCCGGCGATGTCGCCGTGGATGTCAAGAACGAGTCGGAGCCAGTGCTCTGCGCCGAGAAGGACAACGTGACCATCAAGGCGATCTCGCCCGAGGTCAGGCGCTTCCGCATCGAGGCGGCGCATCCGGCCTATATCGCCGGCCTGCTGCGCGACAATTGGGATGCCGACTGGACCGATTGCGACATGAGTGGCGACCCGGTCCACAAGGCGCCGGTGCCGCCGCAACGCATCACCTTCTATGAGAGCATCGAATACTGGCTGGTCGGCTACACGTTCGAGAGCTTCTGGCGCCCGGCCGAGACGACCTTCCGGGTCGGCGACCGCGTCGAGAAGGGCCTGCACCTCGTCCAGCTCTGGAAGCTCGGCAAGACCGGCTCCTACGAGGTCCTCGTCGTCTATCCGCAGGACGGCTACTGGCGCGTGCGGCCGCTGCCGCCGCAGCAGCTCTCGGCCGCGGCCTATGGCTCCTCCTTCCTGTTCGGACCGATCGAGCAGGATGGCGCCCGGCCGGTGGTGAACATCAGGGAGATCGCCTTCGATCCCAAGACGCTGTCCTTCAAGCTCAGTTTCAAGGACGGTTCCTCCGGCACCCTCAAGCTCGACAGCGTCGACGAGAATCGCATGGTGCTCGACGCCGTGCTCGACAGGCCCGTGACCGGCGGCAAGGCCTTCGCCGCGCTGCGTTCGATGTACGTCACCGAGTTCAACAACGACGTCGCCCGCATCGCCATCCGCGAGCCCGGCGCCAAGGGCTGGCGCGAGGAGGCGCTGATGCCCTTCACCGGCGGCAAGGCGACCGATGTCTGGATGGGCCGCACCACCCATTCGCGCCACAACACCTCCTCGCCCGACATGGTCTTCCGCGCCTTCTCGAAGGACCCGAACCCGCCGGCCAAGCCGGAGGCGAAGAAGTAGCCTTCTCTCAAGCTCTCACGAGTCATCCCGGACAAGCCGCGAAGCGGCGCCGACCCGGGATCCATGCCTGAACCGTTCCGGAATGCGTCCCGGGTCTCCCTTCGGTCGCCCGGGACGACCAGTGTCATGATAGCAAGGCGAGCGATCGACTAGGCCGAGCAATGGATATCTCCACCATCCTCAGCCTCGTCCTCGGCGCCGCTCTCGCCGGCTTCGTGCAGGGCCTCTCCGGCTTCGCCTTCAGCCTCGTCGCCATGTCCGTCTGGGCCTGGACGATCGATCCAAGGCTCGCCGCGGTCATGGCCGTGTTCGGCGGGCTGACCGGCCAGACCATTGCGGCCGTGACGGTGCGCCGCGGCTTCGACTTCGCCCGGCTCTGGCCCTTCCTGCTCGGCGGAATCGCCGGCATCCCGGTCGGCGTCCTGCTCCTGCCACTGGTCGAGCCCGATATGTTCAAGGCAGGGCTCGGCATCCTGCTCGCCGTCTGGTGCCCGATCATGCTGTTCGCGCCGCATCTGCCGCCGGTCCGCTTCGGCGGTCGCCTGGCCGACGGCGCGATCGGCCTCGGCGGCGGCATCATGGGCGGTTTCGGCGGCTTCACCGGTGTGCTGCCGACACTGTGGTGCTCGCTGCGGCGCATGGACAAGGACGCGCAGCGCTCCATCGTCCAGAACTTCAACCTCGCCACGCTCGCCGCGACCATGCTCGGTTATGTGCTGGCCGGGAACGTCACGCGCGGGATGTGGCCGGCCTTCGCCATCGTCGCACCGGCGATGCTGATTCCCTCGCTGCTGGGTGCAAAGCTCTATATCGGCATCAGCGAGCAGGCCTTCCGGCGGATCGTGCTCAGCCTGCTGACGCTGTCGGGCATCGCACTGCTGGCCTCGTCCTTGCCCCGTCTGCTCGGCGGCTGAAAGGGCGGAACCCCCACCGGCCGCGCAGGTTAACGATGACGGGCCCGTCCTAACGGGCTAGCCTGCTGCCTCGATCCGACTGACGAGACCGACCAATGCCGCGTTTTGCCGCCAATCTCTCGATGATGTTCAACGAGTGGGAGTTCCTCGACCGCTTCAAGGCGGCATCAGAAGCCGGCTTCGAGGCGGTGGAGTTCCTGTTCCCCTATGAGCATGCTCCGGAGAAGGTCGGTCTCGCGCTCGCCGGCGGAGAGCTCGAGCAGGCTCTGTTCAACCTTCCACCGGGAGACTGGGCCAAGGGCGAGCGCGGCATGGCAGCCCTGCCCGGCCGCGAGGAGGAGTTCCGCAAAGGGATCGAAACGGCACTGGCCTATGTCCACGAGACCGGCGTCAAGCGCCTGCACATGATGGCAGGGCTCACCGACCCGAATGATCCGGCCGCCCAAAAGGCCTATCGCGCCTCGCTCGCCTATGCCGCCGACACGCTCGGCGAGCATGGCATCGACCTGCTGCTCGAGCCGATCAACGGCAAGGACATGCCGGGCTATTTCCTCAACGATTTCGACCAGGCGGCGGCCTATGTCCGCGAAGCCGGCCGGCCCAACGTCAAGCTGCAGTTCGACATGTACCATTGCGAGCTGATCCACGGCGATGTCGGGGCACGCCTGGAGGCGCTTTACCCGCTTGTCGGCCATGTCCAGATTGCCAATGCCGAGGGGCGGCACGAGCCCGACGGCACCCGGCCCGACTATCCCGCGCTCTTCGCCCAGCTCGATTCGCTCGGCTATCCCGGCTTCGTCGGCTGCGAGTATCGTCCGCGCGCCGGCACGCTCGAAGGCCTGGGCTGGTTCTCGCCCTGGAAGAAGCACGCGTGAGCGGCCCCCGCTTTCCCCACCCGGTGCTCGTCGCCGATATCGGCGGCACCAATTGCCGGCTGTCGCTGGTGCCGACTCCCGGCGCGCTGCATGAGCCCCTGGCCCGGATCAGCACCGGCGCGCACCCGACGCCCGAAGCTGCGCTCGGCTCTGTATTGTCGACGCTGACGGTGAAGCCACGCTCGGCCATCCTTGCCGTCGCCGGCCCGCTGGATGGGCGCAAGGCGCAGCTCACCAATGCCAGCTGGCATTTCGACGGCCCGGAGCTCGGCAGGGCGCTCGGCTTCGAGCAGGGGCTACTGGTCAATGATTTCGAGGCGCTCGCCGCCTCTCTGGCCGTGCTACGGGATCGCGACCTCGTCACTCTCGTTCGCGGCAAGCCGGAACCGCAAGGCCCACGCCTCGTGCTCGGCCCCGGCACCGGCTTCGGCGCCGCCGCCCTGCTGCGGCGCGGCGACACCGGCATGCTGGTACCGACCGAATCCGGCCATATCGGCATAGGCCCGGAAGACCCGACCGAGGTGAAGCTCTGGCCGGCTTTGGCCGATGGGCTCCCGCGCGTCACCATCGAGGAACTGCTCAGCGGCAGCGGCCTCGTTCGCTTCCACCGGGCTGTTATGCGCCAGTCCGACGTGGCCGAGCCCGATGTCAGCGCCGCCGACGTCTCCGCGCTGGCGCTCGACGGCAATCCCGGCGCGTTGATGGCGGTGGTCTGCTTCTGGCGGCTCCTGGCGCGCGTCGCCGGCGATCTCGCGCTCGGCTTCAAGGCGACGGGCGGTGTCTATCTCGCCGGCGGAATCGCGCCGCGCATCCTGCCGCTCGCAGACAAGGCGACGATCCATGCCGTCTTCGCCGGCAAGACGCCGGTCGAGGACCTCGCCGCTCGTTTCTCGCTCGACGTGATCACCGCCGACGATCCGGCCGAGCAAGGCCTCGCCGCCATCGCGGCCGCACCGGGCCGGTTCGGTCTCGACGATCCCGCGCGCTTGTGGTTTGCCTGAGCGCAGCCGCGTTTGCTAGGAACCACACCGTCATTCCGGGGCATGGCGCAGCCATGAGCCCGGAAACCATGAACTCATCTTTTCCCAGGCGAGGCGCTGCGGGCGCCGCGTCCTATGGAGAATCGTGGTGTTCATGGGTTCCGGGCTCGACCCTGCGGGTCGCCCCGGAATGACGGCATGGCTCCCCGCCAACCTTCCGTGTTTTCGAGAACGATCCTCAGCCTTGCCCCAGCTCTACGGCATCCAGGTCCTGCGCGCGCTCGCGGCGCTGATGGTCGCGGTCCATCACGTCCAGGCCGATGCCGGCTTCCTCGCGGCGAAGGCTGGCACCGCCTTCACACCCTCGCATGCCCTGCCCTGGAATGCCGGCGTCGACCTGTTCTTCGTCATCTCCGGCTTCATCATGGTGCACTCCTCGGCCGGCCTGTTCGGCCAGCCGGACGGCGCACGCCTGTTCATCGCCCGGCGCATCGCGAGGATCGTACCGCTCTACTGGGCCGCGACGACGCTCTTCCTCCTCGTGCTGCTTGCCTCGCCCGCTATGCTCAATTCCGGTGCGCCGAGCCTCCAGCAAATCGCCGCCTCCTATCTGTTCTGGCCGATGGCAAATGCCGCGGGCGAGCTGCAGCCGGTCTATTCGCTCGGCTGGACGCTGAACTACGAGATGCTGTTCTACGTCCTGTTCGGCGCGGCCTTGCTCGCGCCGGGGCGGCTGGTCGTGCCACTCGTGACAGTGGCGCTCGCCGGGCTGGTCGGAGCACAGGCCCTTGCCGGACCGCTGCCCCTACCCTTCGGTTTCTGGGGCCAGCCGATCGTGCTCGAATTCGCTGCCGGCATGGCGGTCGGGCTGCTCCGCCGCAACGGCCACAGGCTCGACGGCCGCCTGCGCTGGCTGATGGCGGCAGCTGGTGTCGCCCTGTTCGTTGCCGCCTCCGGCGATGGCTGGGCCCAGACCTCATGGGGTGCCGTCGCTCTGCGCGGGCCGGCTGCGCTGCTCCTCGTCACCGCCGCGGCCTGCGGGCGCAACGTCACCGCTCCCTCGGCGCTGGTGCGCTCGCTGGCGATCCTGGGCGACGCCTCCTATGCGCTCTACCTCGTCCACCCCTTCGCCATGCGGGCGCTGCGCGAGGTCTTCGCCCGGATCGCGCCCAGCGAGACCGGCCTCTTCATCGTGCTGGCCTTGACCGCCGCCGTGCTCGCGGCGCTGGCGGTCTACCATTGGTTCGAGCGGCCGATGACGAAGGTTTTGAGGCGGGCGCTGCGGGCTTAGGCTCGTCATGGTCGGGCTTGACCCGACCATCTCGGAAACCAGCCAGCTGGTCCTGAGATCCTCGGATCTGCGCTTCGCCTCGTCCAAGAATGACGCTCACTTTTTCTTCAGCCGCATCCCCTTCAGCGACTGCCCGACCACGCCGCCGTCGCGCCGGCGTTCCGGCCTCTTGGCAACGATCATCTCAACATGGCTTTCCTGCGGGAAATAGCCGCGTTCCAGTACTTCGAGCGTATATTCCTCATAGGTCAGGCCGAGCGCCTCGGCCCGCTCCTGCCGCCTGAGCGCGATCTCGCGCGGCTTCTTCCAGGCCTTGCGATGGGCGAAGCGCCAGTCGAAGGTGCGGCCGATCTCGCCCTTGCCGAGGTCCGATTTGCGCTTCTTCTCTACGAGCGGCGGGCCGCCATTGTCGCCGATACGGGCGGGGCGAGGCATGCGCAGAGCTGGCTGTCTCATGGCGTAATCTCATATGAGATACAAAACGTATCTCATAGTGGATCAAGCTGAGTCACCTCGCAAGCCCTATGCATGGTGACAGGCGCGCCGCCGCAGTCTATCCCGCCCGCCATGGCTCCTTTGCTCCACCTTCGCGACGTCGCGCTCACCTTCGGCGGCCAGCCGCTGCTGGAATCCGCCGAGATCGCCGTCTCCGCCGGCGAGAAGGTCTGCCTCGTCGGCCGCAACGGCTCGGGCAAGTCGACGCTGCTCAAGATCGCCGCCGGCCTGATCGAGCCCGACAGTGCCGAGCGCTTCCTCCAGCCCGGCGTCACCGTCCGCTACCTGCCGCAGGAGCCTGACTTTACGGGGTTTGCGACCTCGCTCGCCTATGTCGAGGCCGGCCTCGGGCCCGGCGACGACCTGTACCGCGCCCGCTATCTCGTCGAGGAGCTCGGCCTCACCGGTGAGGAGGATCCGCGAGCCATGTCGGGTGGCGAATCCCGCCGCGCCGCGCTTGCCCGCGTGCTGGCGCCCGAGCCCGATATCCTCCTGCTCGACGAGCCGACCAACCATCTCGACCTGCCGGTGATCGAATGGCTGGAAGCCGAGCTGAAATCGCTGCGCTCGGCCATGGTGCTGATCAGCCACGACCGCCGCTTCCTCAGCAATCTCTCGCGCGCCACGATCTGGCTCGATCGCGGCCAGACCCGCCGCGTCGAGCGCGGCTTCGGCGAATTCGAGGCCTGGCGCGACGAGGTGCTGGCGCAGGAGGAACTCGACCGCCACAAGCTCGACCGCAAGATCGCCCGCGAGGAGGACTGGCTGCGCTATGGCGTCAGCGCCCGGCGCACCCGCAACCAGCGCCGCCTCGGCGAACTGCATGCGCTGCGCGACCAGCGCCGCACCGCCCGCAAGGCCGTCGGCACCGTCAAGCTCGAAGCCAGCGAGGCGCAGTCCTCCGGCAAGCTGGTGATCGAGGCCCTCGGCATCACGAAGAGCTATGGCGACCGGCCGATCGTCAAGCCGCTCTCGCTGCGCATCGCGCGCGGCGACCGGATCGGCATCGTCGGACCGAATGGGGCCGGCAAGACCACGCTGATCAATCTGCTCACCGGCGCGCTCAAACCCGATGCCGGTACAGTGAAGCTCGGCACAGCGCTGGAGATGGTGACGCTCGACCAGAGTCGCGAGAGCCTCGATCCGGCGACGCCGCTCGGCGACGTCCTGACCGGCGGCGGCAGCGACCAGGTCATGGTCGGCGGCGAGCCGCGCCATGTCGTCAGCTACATGAAGGACTTCCTGTTCCAGCCGCTGCAGCGCGGCACCGCGGTCGGCGCCCTCTCCGGCGGCGAGCGTGGCCGGCTAATGCTGGCCCGCGCCTTGGCCAAGCCGTCGAACCTGCTGGTGCTGGACGAGCCGACCAACGATCTCGACATTGAGACGCTCGACCTCTTGCAGGAGCTTGTCGCTGACTATGCCGGCACCGTCCTGCTCGTCAGCCACGACCGCGACTTCCTCGACCGCACCGTGTCCTCGGTGCTGATCTCGGATGGCGACGGCGTCTGGACCGAGTTCGCCGGCGGCTATTCCGACATGCTGGCCCAGCGCGGCCGCGGCGTCGGTGACAGGAGCAGGGTCGCGCCGGAGAAGCAGGCAGCCGAGGCGGCTCCGAAACCAGCGGCCGCGCCGGCAGCCGCATCGAAGCGCAAGCTCTCCTTCAATGAGAAGCACGCGCTGGAGACGCTGCCGAAGAAGCTGGACGCGCTGCAGGCCGAGGCCGGCAAGCTCAACGCGGCGCTGGCGGGCGATCTCTACACCCGCGATCCCAAGCTCTTCGCCAAGGCGACGGCGAGGCTCGACGAGGTCACGCGTGAGATCGCCGAGGCAGAGGAGCGTTGGCTCGAACTGGAGATGCTGCGCGAGGAGATCGGGGCTTAGCACAACCGTCATGCTCGGGCTTGACCCGAGCATCTCAGGCCGAGAGAGGCTTGGTCAGCGCCTTCTCGTCCGGAGATTCTCGGGTCTGCGCTTCGCTCCGCCCGAGAATGACGCATCCACCCCATACAATTCCGCTATCCGGCCAATCGCGAAAGCGTATTTATCCCGCCCGCCAAATCGTCTCACAGTCGGCGGGCACATCAGGCTTGAGGAAGCACCATGAGATTGAAGGGCAAGACGGCGCTGATCACCGGCGCGGCGCAGGGCTTTGGCCTCGGCATCGCCGAGACCTTCGTGCGCGAGGGCGCGCGGGTCGCGGTGCTCGACATCAACGGCGACAAGGCCCGCGAGGCCGCCAAGGCGATCGGCCGCAAGGCCTTCGCCGTCGCCTGCGATGTCGGCAAGGCGAAGAGTGTCGATGGCGCAGTGGCCAAGGTGATCAAGCGCTTCGAGCGGCTCGACATCGTCGTCAACAATGCCGGGATCAGCCATCGCAATCAGCCGATGCTGGACGTCACCGAGGCCGAGTTCGACCGCGTCTTCGACGTCAACGTCAAGTCGATCTTCCTGATGGCGAAGGCGACCGTGCCGCATTTCCGCGAGCATGGCGGCGGCGTCATCCTCAATATCGGCTCGACCGCCGGCGTCCGCCCGCGCCCCGGCCTGACCTGGTACAATGGCTCGAAGGGCGCCGCGAACCTGCTGTCGAAGTCGATGGCGGTCGAGCTCGCGCCGGACAGGATCCGCGTCAACGCCATCGCGCCCGTCGCCGGCGAGACGCCGCTGCTCGCGACCTTCATGGGCGAGGACACGCCGGAGAAGCGCAAAGCCTTCACCGCGACGATTCCCTGGGGCCGCTTCTCGACACCGCAGGACATCGCCAATGCCGCGCTGTTCCTGTGCTCGGATGAGTCGGAGATGGTGACCGGCTCGGTGCTGGCGGTCGACGGCGGCCGCTGCGTTTAGGGGAACACGTCATGCTCGGGCTTGCCCCGAGCATCTCTTGCCAGAGAAGGCTCCAGCGCCTTCTCGTCATGAGCTTCTGGAGTCTGCGCTCCGCTCCGCCCGAGAATGACAGCTAGACGATGCCCCCACCTGTCAGCGGCACCAGCTGCAATTGCTTGACCGTGCCGTCGAGATCGAAGGCACGGCGCTCCAGGCTGATATGGGGGGCAGTCGGTGGCCCCTCGATCCGCAGCAGGTGCCAGCAGGCGAGCTCGCCATGGCCGCCGCGCGGGCCGATCGAGGCCGAGGGCACGCCAACGATCGGCACATCGTAGTCAAGGCCCGGCCGCCAGGCCAGCGAGAAGCGGTGGTTGTGCCCGTGCAGGACGAGTTCGGCCCCGGTCCGGCGCAGCATCGCCTCGAAGGCGTCGGCATCGACCAGCTCGCGCGTGCGCCGCGCACCGCCGACATAGGGCGGGTGGTGGATCAGGACGACGCGGATCAGTCCATCGGCCTTGGCTTGTGCCAGCAACTGCTCGGTGATGGCGATCTGGGCCGAGCCGACACGCCCGGTCGCCATCAGCGGCATGGTCGGGATGCCGGTGTTCATTCCGATCAGCGCGACCGGCCCCCGCCGGCGATACCAGGGATAACCGGCCTCGCCGTCATCGCTGGCGCACCAGGGCGCGAGCTCGCGCGCCAGCGCCGACAGCGAAGATCGCGCATAGCAATCATGATTGCCGGGTACGAAGCTGACGGCGTCGCGTGGGCCGAGCGTGTCGAGGAAGGAGAGCGCCGTCTTGAACTCGGTCGGCAGGCCGATATGCGAGACATCGCCGGTGCAGGCGATGTGATCGGGTTTCTGCGCCAGGATGTCGGCGACGATCAGCCCGAGGATTTCCATGTCATGGGCATGGCGGCGTTTGCGTCGCCAGTTGACATATCCGGTCGCGCGCTTGCCGAGCAGCTCGCGCAGCGAGAACTTGGTCAGCGGCCCGAGATGTGGGTCGGAGAGATGCGCGAGCGTGAACACGCTCAAGCGCTTGCCTTCAACGCCCGCGCGCCGTCAAGCATGACGGTGGCGGCGGGCGAAGATGACGCAGCCTACAGAGCAGCATGCGAAAAAGTGGGAACCGGCTTTTCGCAGGAATCCTGCTCTGAATTCTCGGAATCGATCACGTTTATGATCTTGAATCGGCTCGATCCAAAATCATCGTGATCTAAGGCTCAGTTGGCCGAGCCCATCAGCTCCGAAACGATGCGCGGGTCGGTCAGGGTGACAGCCGGCTTCCAGACGAAACGGGGCTTGGCATTCAGACGGGCGGTGATGAAGGCGAGAAGCATGATAAATTCCCCAGCGGTAACGGCGTGAGCTTGTGACCCCTATTTAAGGCGCGTTTGTGTTATATCGAGAGGGAAAACAGAGTTCTGTTATGCGCATGACGCATAAGCAATTAACCCGGCATCAGGATTTGCCCAAATCGTGAGCAACGAAGACGGATCGGGCTCGCGCATCGGCGCATCGGGGATCGAACGGGTGCCGCCCGGGCTTCGCCGGCTGGCGGGACGCGCCCTGCATCTTTATTTCCGCCTGCGCCGCGGCGCGACGCTCGGCGTGCGCGCCGCCGTGCTGAACGAGGACGGCGAGGTCCTGCTGGTGCGCCACACCTACACGCCCGGCTGGCACCTGCCCGGCGGCGGCGTCGAGCCGAACGAGACACTTCGCGATGCGCTCGGCAAGGAACTGAGCGAGGAGGCCAATATCGCACTGACTGGTCCAGCCGCGCTGCACGGCGTCTTCCTCAACCGCCATGTCTCCGTGCGCGACCATGTCGCGGTCTTCATCGTGCGTGATTTCAGGCAAAGCGCGCCGAAGCAGCCGGATCGCGAGATCGCCGAGGCAGGCTTCTTCCCGCTCGCAGCACTACCGGAGAAGACGACGCCCGGCACGCGGCGCCGACTGGAGGAGATCATCGACGGAACCGCGCCGTCCGCTGAGTGGTGAGCCCTACTTCACGCTCGGCAGCATCCGGCGCAGCACGCCGTCCTTGCGGATGACATGGTGGAAGAGCGCAGCGCCGATATGCGCACAGACCAAGAGCGCCAGCAGGATGGCGAGCCAGCCATGAATGGCGAGCACGCGCTTGGCCGCCACCTCATCGGGTGAGGCCAGCGGCGGCAGGCCGAACAGGTTGAACACCATCAGCGACGGGAACAGCGAGACGCCGATCCAGCCGAGCAGCGGCACGATCAGCAGCAGGCCGTAGAGTGCCCAGTGCAGGAGATGCGAGCCGGCCTTCTGCCACCATTCCAGCGTCGGCTCGTCGGGCGGCGCGCCGTGCACCAGCCGGTAGATCAATCGGCCGGCGGTGAGCCAGAGCAGGAGGAAGCCGATGAGTTTGTGGGAGGAATAGAGCGCGTCGGTCACCCCGTCCCAGATATTCAGCGTGTTGCCGCGGTAGCTCATCGCGAACCCGAGCGGCACCATCACAAACACTGCCGCGACGGTGATCCAGTGAAACCGCCGCGCCATCGGACTGTAGACCGGCGCTTGCCCCGCGCCAGTCGTCACCTCGTCATGTCCCTGCGTCATTTCCGTTCAGGGCTCCTGCTCGCCATATCCGGTCTGGGCACGCTGCCAAGACTATTCATCTGGTGTTCAATCTCGCGCTCTTATAGGCCAGTCTGCAATCGGCTGCCGATCAGCCCGATCGCAAGCACTTTCTTGGGAACTACGCAGGAACGGACACGTTGTAGGAAGGCCGCGTCGCATCGAATGATCCACCCTGGTGAGACGCGCGTATTAACCTCGAATTCCTCCGCGCCCTCGGGCGCAATCTGACGGACCCTCCGATGCCTCAGTCGCGTACGCTTTTCGGCCGGCCGGGCGAGACCGATTTGGTCGCTGTCGACCGCGCTCTCGCCGAGTTCCGCGCCGCCCGCCCGGTGCTGCTGCGCCACGGCTCGGAGCTGGCTCTGGCTCTGTCGGCCGAGCTTGCGGAAGCCGATCTTGCCGTCCGCCTCGAGTCCCTATCCGCCGGCAATACTCGTCTCGTGCTGAGTTCGGCGCGCTTGCGCCGTCTCGGCGCCAAGGGGCGCGCGGAGACCGGCATCCTCGCCATGCCGACGATCGATCTCGCCCGCGTCGAGACTCTGGCCCTGAAGCTCGACGCCCGTGTCGATGCCCCTGTCGGCCCGGCTGGCGCGCTCGACAACGCCGCGCTCGAACTGGCGCGCCTGTCGCTGGTGCTGCCGGCCGTGATCCTCGTCCCGGTCCAGGCCGCGCAGGTCGCCGGCGAGCCGCTGATCGAGGTCTCGATCGACGCCGTCAACGGCTATCGCGCCGCGCAGGTCGCGCGCTTGGCGATCGTCGGGCGGGCGCCGGTGCCGCTGGAAGGCGCGCCCGACACCGAATTCGTCGTCTTCCGCGGCGGCGAGGGCCTGCGCGACCAGGTCGCGATCATCGTCGGCAAGCCGGATCTCTCGACTGCCGTGCCGGTGCGTCTGCATTCGGCATGCCTGACCGGCGACCTCTTCGGCTCGCTGAAATGCGATTGCGGCGACCAGCTGCGCGAGACCGTGCAGTGGATGGCCGAGAACGAGGGCGGCATCCTGCTCTATCTCGACCAGGAAGGCCGCGGCAACGGCATCTCCAACAAGATGCGCGCCTACAAGCTGCAGAGCCAGGGCTGGGACACCTACGACGCCGACGAGGTGCTCGGCTTCGATCTCGACCAGCGCCATTTCGACTTCGCAGCCGCGATGCTGAAGCAGCTCGGCGTCTCCAGCGTCACGGCGCTGACCAACAACCCGCTCAAGGTCGGGGCGATCAAGGCCGCCGGCCTGGAGGTCGCCGCGACCCAGCGTGTGCTCGGCCGCCCGAACGTCCACAATGTCCGCTATCTCGCCTCCAAGCGTGATCGCGCCGGCCATTTCATCGATATGGACGCGCTGATGGCGCGCGCCGCGCCGAAGGATTGATCCCGCGCCGGGCATGGGGCAGGAAGCCGCCATGCCCGACCGGGACCATCAAAACATCGACCCGCCATCCGCACCCTGGCCGACCGCAAGGGTGATGCTGCTCGTCAGCGCCGGCTGGCTCGCCCTCTCCTGGCCTTGGCTCTCCGGCGCCGTCACCGTTCCCTGGGACGCCAAGGCGCATTTCCACCCGCAGCTGCAGTTTCTCGCCAGCGCCCCGCACAAGGGGCTCTCGCCGTTCTGGACGCCCTTCGTCTTCGCGGGGTCGCCGCAGGTCGCAGATCCGCAATCGCTGATCTTCTCGCCGCCGTTCTTCCTGATCGCCCTGCTCAACCCGACCCCGGATTTCCGCTGGAGCGACGGCGCCCTGCTCGGTTCGCTGCTCGTTGGCGCGCTCTGCCTCGTCCTGCTCTTCCGCGATCGCGGCTGGCACCCGGCCGGAGCGGTGGTCTGCGCCCTCTCATTCGCCTTCGGCGCAGCCGCCGCCTGGCGTATCCAGCATGTCGGACAGGTGTTGAGCCTGGCCTATTTCGCGGTCACGCTGCTGCTGCTCTCGCGCGCACTCGAACGCAGCTCCTGGCGCTATGGCTTCGCCGCCGGCCTGGTCGCCGGCTTCATGGTGCTGGGGCGCGACCAGGTCGCGCTGCTCGGCGTCTATGTCCTCGCCGGGCTGGTGCTCGCCGCCATCGCCATGGTCGACCGGCCGCTGGCCGCGCTGCGCGCCAGCCTGATGCCGCTGCTGCTCGGCGTCGTCGGCGCCACGCTGGTCGCGACAGTACCGATCCTGCTCACCGCTGCCCTCGCGGAGGAATCGAACCGGCCCATCATCGATCTCGCTGGCGCCGGCAAGGGCTCGTTGCACCCGGGCTCGCTGCTGACCGGGCTGATCGCCAATCTCTATGGCGCATCGGGACCGCTGGAGAATTTCTGGGGCCCGCCCAGCCCGGCCTGGGAGCAGCGCTTCGGCCCGCTCGATCTCTATCTCGCCCGCAATATGGGCGAGCTCTATCTCGGCCTGCTGCCGCTACTGCTCGTCGTCGGCGTCGGCATCGTCCGCGGCGCCCTGCTGCGGCGCGAGATCGTGGCCCTCAGCGCCGCCGCGCTGCTCGTGCTGGTCTATGCGCTCGGGCGCTATACGCCCGGCTTTGCCCTGCTGTTTCATTTGCCCGGCATCGACTTCTATCGCCGCCCGGCCGATGCGCTCTTCATTCTGGGCGCACTGCTCTCGATCCTCGGCGGCTACCTCGTCCATCTCGTCCTGACCGATACCGCGCCGCGTCCGCGTCGCTGGCAGATCGGGCTCGAAATCCTCTTGCTGCTGGCGGCTTTTGGCACAGCGATCTGGCTGGCCTGGACAGTCGGGCGGCTGCATGTCGCCTTCGTGCCGCTGGTCACCGCCTTGCTCTGCCTGATGCTGGTCGCGGGCGCGCTGGTCGCAGCGCGTGGGCTCGCTCTGCAGGGCGCCGGCATGGCCGCCACGATCGTCCTCGCCAGCGCCATGGTGGTCGATCTCGGCGTCAACAACGGCCCGAGCGAGTCGACCGCCCTGCCGGCAGAGATGTACGAGGTGCTGCGCGCCGACAGCGGCAACGAGACCATCGCGCTGTTGAAGCGCGAGACCGCCCGCACCGCCGGCCCCGATCGGCGCGACCGCATCGAGCTCGCCGGCATCGACTTCCACTGGCCCAATGCCAGCATCGTCCACGGGCTCGACAACACGCTAGGCTACAACCCGCTCCGGCTCGGCCTCTACAGCCAGGCGACCGGCGCCGGCGACCATGTCGCCTTGCCCGACCAGCGGACGTTCTCGCCGCTGATGCCGTCCTATCGCTCCCTGCTCGCCGACATGCTCGGCTTGCGCTTCATCGCGACCGGCGTCCCGGTCGAGCAGATCGACAAGCGGCTGAAGCCGGGTGATCTCGTCCAGATCGCCCGGACCAAGGACGCCTATGTCTACGAGAACCCTCGCGCCCTGCCACGCGTATTGCTCGTCACCGAAGCACAGCAGGCTGATTTCGCCGCCATCCTGAAGAGCGGGCAATGGCCTGTCGGCTTCGACCCGCGCCGCACCGTCCTCCTGGACAAGGCGCCGCCTCCCCTGCCGACCGGCCCGGCGCAGGCCGGCAGCGTGCGCATCCGCAATTACGGCACGACTGAGGTGCTGCTCGATGTCGAGGCGCCGCGCGGCGGCTTCGTCGTGCTGAACGATGTCTGGCAGCCCTGGTGGCAGGTCGAGATCGACGGCAAGCCGGCGCAGCTGCTCCGTGCCAACGCGATCTTCCGGGCGGTGCAGGTGCCGCCCGGCCGCTCGACGGTGCGCTTCGTCTTCCGCCCACTCGACGGCCTCTATCACGCGATCGGCGAGCGGATCAGGAAGCGCAACCCGCCGCCGGTGTGATCAGCAGAGCGCGGCCATCGCTGCGACCGGCAAAGGCCGGTGGGCCGCCAGCACCCGCGCCAGCCCGTCGGGAACCACGGCCCCGTCGCGGATCGTCTCGTCGCGGTGGATGCCGCCGGCGATGAACAAGCTGTCGAAGCCCATCATCTTCGCGCCGGCGAGATCGGTGCGCACGGCATCGCCGATGACCAGTACGCGGGCCGGATCGACCTCGCGCCCTGCCCGCGCCTCGCGCGCTGCAGCGAGCGCGAGATCATAGGCCGGGCGGTGCGGCTTGCCGGCCCAGGCGACCTGCCCGCCGAGCTCCTCATAGATCGTCGCCAGCGCCCCTGCGCAAGGCAGAAGGTCATGGCCGACATGAACGACGAGATCGGGATTGCCGCAGATGAACGGCAGACCGCGCGCCGCAAAGCGCGACAAGAGCGGCCGGTACTGCTCCGGCTGCTCGCGGCGATAATCGTTGAGCTCGGTCGCAACGACGAACTGCGCCTCGTCCTCGCCGACGAGCTCGATGTCGAAGCCTGTGAAGACCGCCCGGTCCTCATGCCAGCCGATATGATAGGCCTTGCGCAGATGCGTCTCGGCGATCAGCGCGCGCGTGACGTCGCCCGAGGTCACCAACCGGTCCCAGGCGGCGCGCGGCACGCGCTTTTCGTCGAGCACGCCAGCGATCTGCTCGGAAGGACCCGGCGCGTTCGAGAGTAGCACCACCGTGCCGCCGCCCTCGCGATAGCGCATCAGCGCCGCGCAGGCCGGACCCAGCGCCAGCATGCCGTCATGGACGACCCCCCAGACATCGCTGATCAGCACGTCATAGCGGGCGAGCAGCGCACCCGCTTCCGTCAGAACAGGAACGCTCATGCCCGCCCGGCCGCCTCTTGTGCGATCCGCGCCTCGACATCGACCCGGCGCGGCAACGGCGCCACCGCGCCATAGCCCTGCGTCGACAAGGCCGCCGCGACATTGGCATAGGCGCCGGCAGCGAAGGCGTCACCGGTGCGGATATACTCGGCCAGGAACGCGCCGTCATAGCAGTCGCCCGCTCCGGTCGCGTCGATCGCATCGACCTTGATCGGCACGAAGCGTTGGCGCTTCGAAGGCGTCGCCACCAGTGAGCCCTCATGGCCGAGCGTCAGCGCCACGACCTTGGCGCCGAGCTTCAGGTAGAAGTCGACGATGGCGTCGGGCTGCTCCAGCCCAGTCAGCAGCTTGGCATCGCCATCGCCCGGCAGGACGATGTCGGCCATTTCGCAGGCGGCATGGACGATCGCCCGCGCCCGCGTCAACGGCCAGAGCTTGAGCCGAAGATTGGTGTCGTAAGCGGTGAGCACGCCGTTCGCGCGCGCCGTCGCGAAGGCCTCGAACACCGCATCGCAAGCGCTCGCCGAGATCGCCTGGCTGATGCCGGAGGCCTGGATCACCTTGGCCGAGGCGATCAGGTCCTTCGGTAATTGCGCGGGGCCGTAGAGGCTCGCGGCCGAGCCGGCGCGCAGATAGGAGAAGACATGGCCTTGCGGACCGTGGGAGACGAAATAAAGCCCGGTCGGCGCCGATGGATGGGTGGAGACATGGCTGTCGTCGACGCCCTCTTGCGCCCACACCGTCCGGAAGGTGCGGCCGGGCTCGTCATCGCCGAGCGCGCCGACATAGGCGACCTTGGCACCCTGCCGCGCTGCCGCGACCGCGCAATTGGAGGTGTCCCCGCCGAGGCCGAAGCGATAGGCGCCGGCCTCGCCCCGCGTCGCGTTGAACTCCCCGAGAGGTTCGCCGATACAAACGATATCCGTCATCATCCCAACCGAAGCGCCGGCCGCTGCCGCGACCGCTTCTTCCCTAGAGCATGTTCGGCAGAGGTGGAAAGCCTTTGGCTGGCAGACGCCTATTCCGCCGCCTCGCGACTGTCCGATGCGACGAGCAGCGCGTCGGCCAGCCGGACGATTTCCTGCCGCAAGGCCGCCTCGCCGGCCGCCTTGCCGCCGTTCTGCTTGCGCAGCGCTGCAAGCTCGCGTTTGAAGTCAGCCCGGTCGGCCCGTGCCTGGTCGCGAGCGCCCTGGAGGGTGCCGATCTCCGCATGCAGCGCCTCGACCATCTCGTCTCGCTCGCGCAAGGCCGCGCGGTGAGCCTCCGCCTCGCTCGCCAGTTGCTGCTTTAGGCGGGCCTCGGTCGCAGCGGCGCTCGCGATCTTGTCTTCCAGCGCCTTGATCCTGGCCAGCGTCTGCGCATGCTCGGCGGATGCCTGGGTCATGACCGCCTCCTGCCTTGCGATCTCCGCTCCGAGCTTGATCGCGTTCGCGTCGGCCGCGCGCAGCGCGGCTTCGGTTTCGTTCGCTCGGCTTGTGAGCGCATCCGCCCGCAAGCGCTCGCTGTCGCGGTCCAGCTTCATGGCGGCAAGGCTCGTGCGTGCCTCGACCAGCGCCGTCTCCGCCGTGCTGAGCCGGGCCGAGAAATCGTCGCGCTCGCCGGCCAGCGTGAGCCTGAGCGTGCCGGCCTCGACCAGGGCGAGGCGCAGGCGGTCGTGCTCGTTGTTCAGCGCAGACAGAGCCTGCTCACGCTCGGCGAGCGTCGCCGCTGTCTTGTCGTGCAAAGCCCTGAGTTCCGCGAGCTCGTGGCTGCGGGCGGCGAGATCGGCCGAGGTGCCACTGAGCGCCTGGCGGATCTCGGCGAGTTGCGCCTCCACGGCCGCGAGGTCGCTCACACGGCTCGACAAGGTTGCCTGCGTCGTCTGATGCCCGGCGCTTTCCTTGGCCAGGGACTCGCGCGTCTGCGCCAGTTCCTGGGTCCTCTCCGCCAGCTCCGTCTCGAGCGCCCCGATCCGCTGTTTGCGCTCCATCAAATCGGTTTCCAGCCGGCCGATCGTCATGTCGCGCCGGCCGATCTCGCTCATCGCACCGGCCTTGGCGGCAAAGCCGCTCTCGGCCTTCTGCTCCAGGCTCCGTTCGCGGATCGCGAGTTCCGCGCGCAGATGATCGCGATCCGCGGCGATCTCGGCGAGCGACAATGGGAATGCGGCCTCGGCCCGCCGCCGCGCCAACCGATCGGCTCTGCGGCTCAGCGCCGGCAATGCCGCAAGGGCGAGCAGGCTGGCGCACAGGAAGCCGAGCGCAATGAGCATGACGGCTTCGATCAAGGCAGGGCGGCTCCGGTTTCTGCGATCAGCCTGGGCCTCAGGCTGCCATGCCTCGTTAAATAAGACCAGCAGCCGACGATTGTCAGGTCAGAACGGGTTCCAGGTCGCCTCCGGCGTGAACTTAAGGTAGCCGAGGTTGACGCCGAGCCGCCAGCCGACGCCGGTGCGGATCGGCACCACCATGACGCCTTCTGCCGTCAGCGCAGTGAAACCGAAGCCGCCGACGAAATAGACCGAGCCATCGACGCCGGCGAAGCGCTGGTAGAGCGCGCGAACGCTCGGCAGATTGTAGACCAGCATCATCGTGCGAGCCCCGTCGCCGCCGAAATCGAAGCCGACCGACGGGCCCTGCCAGAACACCTTTCGGTCGCCGGCATTGCGGGTGAACAACGTGCCCTCGCCATAGCGCAGGCCGCCGACAAAGGCGCCGGAAGCCTCCTGGCCGAGCACATAGCCGTTGGGCTCGCCCCAGCGGCGCACGGCCTCCTCGACCGTCAGCGCGAAGCCGCGCGAGACATTGCCGAAGAACTGGTGGCCGGAGGTGACCAGCTCGTTCTGGGAGAAGGACCGATCGTTCTGGGCGGCGGCGGAGCCGGTCGCAAGCGCGGCGCCGAGCAGCAAGGCGCCGGTGAAAAAGGTGCGGCGGGTCTGGTTCATGACATCGTCTCCAGGCAAAGGCCGGGCATTGGGCATTCGGCCTCCTGCCAGGGCTGTGTCGACGGCATACCGCATCAATTCATGCGGCCGCGGTAACCTCCTGGATACGCTGCATGTGTATCCAAGCGGTGAACTGCGGCGCAGAACGTGCCGTGACACGACTGAAATCAAGGATTGGTCGGCGATGAAGGCCGCAGCAAGGCATGCTGGAACCGTTCTCGCCGGCATCGTAACGGCTTGCGCGCTGTGCCTCGCCGCCGGGCCGGGCCGGGCATCCACCCTCCCTCCCGGCCTGCCGGAGCTGCCCAATCTCGGCGAGGCCATGCAACGGGACAACCGCACCGGTTTGGCGCTCTCCGGTTTCGATCCCGTCGCGTATTTCCTGAACGACGCCGCGGTGCCGGGGCTGCCCGAATACGAGCTGATTCATGCGGGCGCGGTCTGGCGCTTCGCTAGCGCTGCCAACCGTGACGCCTTCCGCGAGGCACCACAGGTCTACACCCCGCGCTTCGGCGGCTTCGACGCCAGCGGCGTGGCGGACGGGCGCGCCATCGACGCCGATCCGCATCGCTTCGCCGTCATCGGCGCGCAGCTCTATTTCTTTCGCAGCGACGAGAACCGCCGGCGCTTCCTCTCCGAGGCAGCCCTGCGCGCAAAGGCCCAGGAACGCTGGCCGGCCGTCGCGACCTTGATCGCGCGCTGACGCCGCTCAGGCCCGGCAGGTTTCGGCTTGGCAAGCCTTAGCCTTCTCGATCGCGAGCCTGGCCAGGCGCTCGCAGCTCGCCGCCACGAAAGGCGGATTGCAGAAATCGCGCTCGGCCTTGCCGTAGGTCGGCTTTTCGCCGTCGAGGGTCAGCACCACGCCTCCGGCAGCGGCGAGGATCACATCGCCCGCTGCGATGTCCCATTCCATGGTCGGGCCGCCGCGCACATGCAGATCGGCCTCGCCCGATGCGATCAGCCCGAACTTCACCGCCGACGACACTGGCGCGCCATCGCCCTTCGCGATTGCGGCCGCGACGCCGGCGCTGACCGTGTCGCCGTGGAAGCGGCTCACCAACATCAGCGGGCCGTCCTCCGGCTCGCACCGGACATGGACCTGCCGCGGCGCGCCGAGCGGCTTCGCTTCATCGTCCAGCGTCTGGGCAAAGCAGCGCGCCCCGCCGAACCAGAGCCGCCCGAGAGCGGGCGCGGCGATCGCGCCTGCGAGCGGGCGCCCGTTCCAGATCACGGCGATGGCGACGCAGTAGCTGTCGCCGGAGGCGAGAAACTCGCGCGTGCCGTCGAGCGGGTCGAGCAGGATGAAGACCTCGGCCGGTGCGATCTCGCCGACACTCTCCTCGCTGATCACCGGGAAGCCCGGAAGCAGCTCGGCCAGTGCCTGTTTGGCGGCGAAATCCGCGGCAAGATCGGCGGAGCAGACCGGCGACCCGTCCGCCTTGAGCTTGACGTCCCGCGCCGCCCGCTTCGCCAGCAGGACCGCAGCTGTGCGCCGTGCCGCCTCGCCGAGCGCGCGCGCAAGCCCGTCCCGGTCGGTCAGGCGTGAATCATCGTGAGCGATGGCCATCCTTCAAACCAATCTCGCCGGCGCCGTGTGCCGTTCCATCGTCCTAATCCGGGCGGCGCCTGCGCCGATGTCATACCGTTAGCTAGTGCATGCAATGCCAAAGGAAAAGCGAGCTCGCCTTCTGGCAGCCATCTTGCCAAGGCATGCCGGCAGGGCACGCGCACCGAAACAGTGCCGGGGCTATGGTTAACCAGCTGCAAACCAGCCTCGCGCATTCTGCGCTTCGACATGGGGTGCAACATCGCCCTGATTCTCTTGACCGCAGGACCGGATCATGACCGCCATCTCACTCGAGCCGCTCGATCTGGCCGCGCTTCTCTGCAGCCGCGTCTGCCATGACGTGATCAGCCCGGTCGGCGCCATCGTCAACGCGCTCGAAGTGCTCGAGGAAGACGATCCCTCGATGAAGGACTTCGCGCTCGACCTGATCAAGAAGAGCGCCCGCAACGCCTCGGCCCGGCTGCAATTCGCGCGGCTCGCCTTCGGCGCGGCCGGTTCGGCCGGCGCGATGATCGATCTTGGCGACGCCGGCTCCGTCGCCAACGGCTTCCTCAACGACGAGAAGCTCTCGCTCGATTGGGAGGCGCCGCGCGCCCTCTTGCCCAAGAACCAGGTCAAGCTGGTGCTCAACCTGCTCGTGCTGGCGACGCAGGCGATCCCGCGTGGCGGCAAGATCACCTGCCGCTGCACCGTCACCGGCGAGCAGGGCAACTTCGCCATCACCGCCACCGGCTCGCATGCGCGCATTCCCGCCCATGTCGAGGACCTGATCGCCGGCCGCTCCGAGACCGGCGCCATCGACGCCCATGCGGTCCAGCCGCTCTATACCGGAATGGTCGCGCGCGCCGCCGGGATGAAGATCGCCTTCGCGATCGAGGGCGACACGGTCAGCATCGGCGCCGAGCCGGCCTGAGACTTCGGCGGGCTGTGCTCACGCCTCGTGATTCCTTGCGCTTTCCGCTCCCTCTCAACCGATCATAAACCCTTCCACCGCAATATCCGCAGCAGTATCGGTGGCGTGAGTGAGCGGTCCTTGCATGGACGAGTTGCTGCAAGAGTTTCTGGGAGAGACCGGCGAGCATCTCGACATGGTCGATCGCGAGCTCGTCCGTTTCGAGCAGGAGCCGAACAACGGCGACATCCTGCGCAATATCTTCAGGCTCGTCCACACGGTCAAAGGCACCTGCGGCTTCATCGGCCTGCCGCGGCTGGAGGCCCTGACCCATGCGGCGGAATCCGTTATCGGCCAGTTCCGCGACGGCGCCAGCGTCTCGTCGAGCGCCGTCACCGCGATCCTCGAGACGATCGACCGGATCAAGGAGATCATGGCCGAGCTCGCGGAAAAGGGGCAGGAGCCGCCGGGTCATGACGGCCAGCTCATCGACGAATTGCGTGGCCTGGCAGAACGGGCGAAGCGGGAGCTGGCTGTCCGGCAGCCGCAATCCCTGCTCGATCCGGTTGCCGCCTATCTCGCCCGCTCGGCCGAGAGCCGGTCGGCCGAGGGCGGCGGAGCACCACGGACAGGCTCTGTCCCGGACGAGATGGACCCGGTCTTCCGCGCCGCGCCGAGCCCGCTCGACCAGCCCGGCATGGCCCATGGCGAGGCCGGCCGGGATGCGAAGGCGGCCGGCCCGGCAACCTTGCGGGTCAATGTCGACACGCTCGAGCATCTGATGACCATGGTCTCGGAGCTGGTTTTGACCCGCAACCAGCTGCTGGAGATCGCGCGCCGGCAGGAAGACGCCGGGCTGAAGGCGCCGCTGCAGCGGCTCTCGCTCATCACCGCCGAGCTGCAGGACGGCGTGATGAAGACGCGCATGCAGCCGATCGGCAACGCCTGGTCGAAGCTGCCGCGCATCGTCCGCGACCTCTCCACCGATCTCGGCAAGAAGATCGAGCTTGTGATGGAAGGCGCCGACACAGAGCTCGACCGCCAGCTGCTCGACCTGGTCAAGGACCCGCTCATCCACATGGTGCGCAATTGCGCCGACCATGCCATCGAGGAGCCGCAGGAGCGCGTCGCGCTCGGCAAGCCGGAAACCGGCACGATCCGCGTCTCTGCCTATCACGAAGGCGGCTCGGTCACGATCGCGATTTCCGATGACGGCCGGGGCATGGACGTCGCCCGCATTCGCCGCAAGGCGATCCAGCAGGGATTGGCGACGGAGGCCGAAGCCGACCGGATGAGCGAGACGCAGCTGCTGCGCTTCATCTTCCATCCGGGCTTCTCGACATCCGACACCGTGACCTCGATTTCCGGGCGCGGCGTCGGCATGGATGTGGTCAAGGTCAATGTCGATGCCATCGGCGGCATGATCGACATCGCCAGCATCGCCGGCACGGGCACCACGATCACGATCAAGATCCCGCTGACGCTGGCGATCGTCTCCGCCCTGATCGTCGCGACGGACGGCCAGCGCTTCGCCATTCCGCAGGTGGTCGTGCGCGAGCTCGTGCGCGTCAAGGCCGGCGGCGAACACCGTATCGAGCGGATCAACAACACGCCGGTGCTGCGCCTGCGCGAGCGGCTCTTGCCGATCATCGCCCTCGCCGGCGTGATCGGCAAGGCGGATGCGGCGATCACCGATGACGGCTTCATCGTGGTGACGCAGGTCGGCGAGCGCCAGTTCGGCATCCTCGTCGAGGCGGTGTTCCACACCGAGGAGATCGTGGCCAAACCGATGTCGACGCGGCTGCGCCACATTCCGCTCTTCTCGGGCAACACGATCCTCGGCGACGGCGCCGTAGTGCTGATCCTCGACCCCAACGGCGTGGCGCGCCTGGTCGGCGTGACGGCGCAGGACGACATCGCGTCAGACGTCTCCGTCGATGCGGCGCTTCCGGCCGAGCGCACCACGATGCTGGTTTTCCGCGCCGGCAAGGACGGAGTGAAAGCGGTCCCCCTCGCTTTAGTCACGCGGCTGGAGGAGATCGAGGCCGGCCTGTTCGAGCACGGCGGCGGCCGCTCGCTACTCAACTATCGCGGGCGGCTGATGCCGGTGCTCCCGGTCGAAGGCACGCAGCTCCGCCAAGCTGGCCTGCAACCTCTGGTGATCTTCTCGGAAGGTGATTTCAGCATGGCGCTGGCAGTCGACACAATCGTCGACATCGTCGACGAGGTGCTCGACATCGAGATGCTCGCCATGCCCGAGCAGGGGGTGCTGGGTTCGGCGATCATCCGAGGCCGAGCGACGGAGATTCTCGATCTCGCCTATTATCTGCCGCGGGCCAATCCGAACTGGCTGCACCTTCGCCAGAATGAGAGCGGCGGCCCGCGTGTCCTCTTGGTCGAGCCGTCGGAGTTCCTGCGCGAGATGCTCGCGCCCGTTCTCAAGGCCGCGGGCTTGCGGGTCACGCACGCAGCAGACCCAGCGATGGCGGCGGGGCTCGCCTCGGGAAATGACCAGCTGAACGCCGTCGTCGTCGACATCGACCACAATACCGACGCGGCTTTCGCCCTCGCCGCGCGGCTGCGCAGCGAAGACCGCCATGCGGATCTGCGTATCATCGGCCTCGCCAGCCTGCCGACGCCCGAGCTGCACATCGCCGCGAGCCAGGCGCAGTTCGACGAAGTCGTCGCCAAGTTCGACCGGCGCACCCTGATCGCCGAACTGGCGGACACCCGTTCCAGAGTGAGGCGAGCCGCATGACCGCCCCGAACGATCAGAACGGCGCAGGCCTGACCTTCGAGGACTCGCTCGACTACGTCACCGTCACGGTCGGCGGGCAATTGCTCGGCCTGCCGATCGCGCGCGTGCAGGACGTCTTCATCGCCACCCGCATCACGCCGGTGCCGCTGGCGCCACGCGAGGTCGTCGGCCTGATCAATCTGCGCGGCCGCGTTGTCACCGCGATCTGCATGCATCGCCGCATGCACCATGCCGACGCGCCCGCGATACCGCCCGCAGGCGAAGAACGCGAACTCACCGCGGTCGGGCTGGAGCAGGCCGACGAGGCCTTCGCCCTGATCGTCGACACGGTCGGCGAGGTGATGCGCCTCAGCCGCACGACCTTCGAGCCGGTGCCGATCCATCTCGATCGCGCCTGGGCTGCCATCGCCAAGGGTGTCCACCGCCTCGACGACCGCCTCCTGGTCGTGATCGACGTCGACGCCGTCCTCAACATCGAACTGCCGATCGCCGCCTGACGATCCGCGCCCTGGAGCCTGCCATGAAATACTGTCTCGTCGTCGACGACTCCGCGGTCATCCGCAAGGTCGCCCGCCGCATCCTGGAAGGGCTGCAATTCCGTATCGCCGAGGCCGAGGATGGCGCACGCGCCATCGACGCCTGCAAGGGCGAGATGCCGGATGCGATCCTGCTCGACTGGAACATGCCGATCATGGATGGCTACGACTTCCTGCGGAACCTCAGGCAGATGCCGGGCGGCAAGCGCCCCAAGGTCGTGTTCTGCACCACCGAGAACGACATCGCGCACATCGCCCGCGCCATGCACGCCGGCGCCGACGAGTACATCATGAAGCCGTTCGACAAGGAAATCGTCGCGTCGAAGTTCCACCAGGTCGGGCTGCTCTGACGCAGCCTTGCATGTCGCACCCCCGTCCCCCGACCGCGCAATCGCCATGATCCCCGCGCCGCCCTCCGCAAACCGGCAAGACGCGCGCCTGAGCACGGTGGTGATCGCCGACGACTCCATGGTGGTGCGCGGACTGTTCGCGCGCTGGCTGGGCGAGAGCGGCCGCTTCCATGTCGTCGGCGTCGCCGGCGATGGCGAATCCGCGATCGAGCATGCCGGGCGGCATCATCCCGACATTATGGTGCTCGATCTCGACATGCCTATCCTCGACGGCGTCGAGGCGCTCCCGCGGATCATCAAGCAAAGTCCCCGGACAGCCGTGCTGCTCACCACCACGCTGACCGAACGCAACGCCCAGCTGGCTCTGCAATGCATCAGCAAGGGGGCGGTCGACGTCCTGCCGAAGCCCGACAATCGCAGCGGGCTGACCTTGTCGCTCGACTTCCGCAGCGAACTGCTCGGCAAGCTCAGCAGCATTACGCAATCCCGTTTCCGCGAGGGTGACCTCGCCGCGGACGGCGCTCAGAGCGCCCCGCTGCCCAGCGGCGTCGCCGACCTGCGGCCGCTGGTCTCCGTGATGCCGCGCTATCTCGTGATCGGAGCCTCGACCGGCGGTCCGCGCGCCGTCGCCCGCGTCCTCGGCGATCTCGGCGAAGCCCTCGCCAACCTGACCACGCTGATCGTCCAGCATATGCCGCCGCTGTTCACCGCCTCCTTCGCCGATCAGATCGCTACCCAGCTCGGCGTGCCGGCACGCGAGCCTCATGACGGGGAGCGGCTCGCTCGTGGCATGATCTATGTCGCGCCTGGCGGTCGCCATCTCGGCATCGAGCGCAAGCTCGGCCATATCGCGGCCAGCATCAGCGACGAGCCTCCTGTGCATTTCTGCCGGCCCGCGGTCGATATCCTCTTCGCGGATGCCGCGCGCCATCTCGGCCCTGCCGCCCTCGGGCTGATCATGACCGGCATGGGTTCCGACGGCACCGACGGCGCCACCACGCTGCGTCGCGCCGGCGCAGCGGTCATCGCCCAGGACGAGCAGTCGAGCACGATCTGGGGCATGCCGGGCTCGGTCGTGCGCGCCGGTCAGGCCAGTGCGGTGCTGCCGCTTGCCGGCATCGGCCCGGCCATCCGCACGCTCGTCGGCGGGAGCCGCCCCGCATGACTGAGCTCGATTTCGATTTCCTGCGGATCCTTCTGCAGCGGCGCTCGGGTCTCTTCCTCAGCACGGAGAAGCGCTATCTGGTCGAGAGCCGGCTCGGCATGCTCTGCCGTCGGCGCGGCATCGCGGGGATACCGGCTCTGGTCAGCCAGTTGCGCCTCGGCCCGGCTTCCGAGCTCGAAGCGGCCGTCATCGAGGCGATGACGACCAACGAAACCCTGTTCTTCCGTGACCGCACGCCGTTCGACCTGTTCCGCGACATCCTCCTGCCCGAGAAGCTCGCGGCCAACGCGCAAAGCCGGACGCTGCGGATCTGGTGCGCCGCTGTCTCGACCGGCCAGGAAGCCTATTCGATCGCCATGCTCCTCGACGAGGCCGCCGATCGGCTCGCCGGCTGGAGCATCGAAATTCTCGGTACCGATATATCGATCGAGGTTCTCGACCGGGCGCGCCAGGGCCTCTACAGTCAGTTCGAGGTGCAGCGCGGCCTGCCGATCCAGCTCCTGCTCAAGCATTTCCGGCAGGAAGGTGACAAATGGCGCCTGTCCGAGCGCATTCGCGGCATGGTCACGCTCAAGCCGCACAATCTACTCGAGCCGAGCCAGCAGCTCGGCCAATTCGATATCATCTTCTGCCGAAACGTCCTGATCTATTTCGACGTCCCCACCAAGGCACGGGTCATGGCGGCCCTCGCCGAACGGCTCGCGCGGAACGGCGCCTTCATCCTCGGCGCGGCCGAGACGGTCATCGGCATTACCACGACATTGGTGCCGGACCCGCAGCACCGCGGCATCTATCGCGACGCCTCGTCGAACGCACAGGCGCGGCGCGCGCCCTTCCCAGCAAGCTCGGAACCCGGCGGCAGCCCCTCCGCGTTCAAGACCGCGCGGACCTGATCGTTTCGACTTTCGAGTCTTGTATGCTCAGAACCACCCCGTCATTCCGGGGCTTCTCGTGTTGCGAAGCCCCGGAATGACGAGCTTGGTCGCCACAAACAAAAACCCCGCCTCTCGGCGGGGTCCCCGTTCGCCTGTCGTGTACATCCGACGATCAAGCGATCTAACCGATAGGCGTCGATGATGACGCCGTGATGACGCGGATCAGGCCGGGATGCGTTCCTCGGCCTCGCTGGGCTCGCGCAGCACATAGCCGCGGCCCCAGACCGTCTCGATGTAGTTCTTGCCGTCGGAAGCGTTGGCGAGCTTCTTGCGCAGCTTGCAGATGAAGACGTCGATGATCTTCAGCTCGGGCTCGTCCATGCCGCCATAGAGGTGGTTCAGGAACATTTCCTTGGTCAGCGTCGTACCCTTGCGCAGCGAGAGCAGCTCCAGCATCTGATATTCCTTGCCGGTCAGATGCACGCGCTGGGCATCGACCTCGACGGTCTTGGTGTCGAGGTTGACGACGAGGTCGCCGGTCGTGATCACCGACTGGGCATGGCCCTTCGAGCGGCGCACGATGGCGTGGATGCGGGCGACGAGCTCGTCCTTGTGGAACGGCTTGGTCAGGTAGTCGTCGGCGCCGAAGCCGAGGCCTTTCACCTTGTCCTCGATGCCGGCGAGGCCGGAGAGGATCAGGATCGGCGTCTTGACCTTGGCGACGCGCAGGGAGCGCAGCACCTCGTAGCCCGACATGTCCGGCAGGTTCAGGTCGAGCAGGATGATGTCGTAGTCGTAGAGCTTGCCGAGATCGACGCCCTCTTCGCCCAGATCGGTCGTGTAGACGTTGAAGCTCTCGGACTTCAGCATCAGCTCGATGCTTTGAGCGGTCGCGCTATCGTCCTCGATCAGCAGAACCCGCATGTCACGTCCCCAATTTCGCCCCGAGGCAGCGATCCCGTTCAACCGCCCACAACCCTCGTGGCTGTGGGGGGACGAACGCTTGCCTGATGAAACGCTACGCGACACGCTACGGGGAAATGGTTAACAAACCCTGATTCCCGCACGCAAGCGCTTCTTGGCAAAAGGTTGACGATCCTTGTCGAGGTGAGTCGAATTTGACACGGATCGTTCGAGCTTCAGCCGCGAAAGCGCCTTTCGCGGAAGCCCGCATCGACGAAACAGACGAAAATCGCCCGGCTCTCCGACGCAGCTTCGAAACGCAGTGTTAATCACTCAGCTTAATGGAAGGTAAACGGCAGGGACCATGAGCGGCGAACGGCTCGGCCAGGACCGGTTATCCACACTCGCCACCATGATCGGTGAGCTCGAGGCGACGTCCGTCTATGGCCGGGTCACCGCTGTGCGCGGCCTGCTGGTCGAGGTCTCGGGCCCGATCGCCGCGATGAGCCTCGGCGGGCGGGTCGGCATCGAGATCGCACCCGGCGTCCGCGTCCCCTGCGAGGTCATCGGCTTCTCCGGCGAAAAGGCGCTGGTCATGCCGTTCGGCGGCCTCGACGGCGTCCGCCGCGGTTGCCCCGCCTATGTCGACCGCACCGTCGCCGGCCTGCGCCCGACCATGGCCTGGCTCGGTCGCGTCGTCGATGCGCTCGGCCGGCCGGTCGATGGCGGCCCGCCTTTGCCGCAGGGCGAGCGCACCATTCCCTTCCGCAACGATCCGCCGCCAGCCCATGCCCGCCGGCGCGTCGGTCCGCCGCTCGATCTCGGCGTGCGAGCCCTCAACACCTTCCTGACCTGCTGCCTCGGCCAGCGGATGGGCATTTTTGCCGGCTCCGGCGTCGGAAAATCGGTGCTATTGTCGATGCTGGCCCGCTATGCGCGTGCCGACGTCAACATTATCGGCCTGGTCGGCGAGCGCGGCCGCGAGGTCCAGGAATTCCTGCAGGACGATCTCGGGCCGGACGGCCTTGCCCGCTCGATCGTCGTGGTCGCGACCTCCGACGAGCCGGCGCTGATGCGCAAGCAGGCGGCGCTGACCACGCTGACCCTCGCCGAATTCTTCCGCGACCAGGGCCTCCAGGTCATGTGCCTGATGGATTCGGTCACCCGCTTCGCCATGGCGATGCGCGAGATCGGCCTCGCCGCCGGCGAGCCGCCTACGACCAAAGGATACACCCCCACCGTCTTCGCCGAACTGCCGCGCCTGCTCGAACGCGCCGGCCCCGGCACCGGCGACGGCGCGATCACCGGGCTCTTCACCGTTCTGGTCGATGGGGGCGATCACGACGAGCCGGTCGCCGATGCGGTGCGCGGCATCCTCGACGGCCATATCGTGATGGAGCGCTCGATTGCCGAGCGTGGCCGCTATCCCGCGGTCAACATCCTGAAATCGGTGTCGCGTACCATGCCGCGCTCCTGCGACCCTCTTTACTATCCCGTCGTGCAGAAGGCCCGCGCCTCGCTCGCGACCTATGCCGACATGGAGGAACTGATTCGCCTCGGCGCCTATCGCCAGGGCGCTTCCCCGGAGATCGATGAGGCGATCCGGCTCAACCCCGAGCTCGAAGCCTTCCTGAAACAGGCCAAGGACGAAGCCACGGCTCTTGGCGACGGTTATGCCCGGCTCGCGCGAATCATGGGGATGTGAGCGGCTTCACAGCCGCGCGACATGATCGAGCAGCGCCATGGCTTGCGGCGAAGCCCAGTCCGCTTCGCCGAGCATGTAGCCGCGCACCCCGCCACGCCGGTCGGTGACATAGATCGCCGGCAGCCCTTCCGCCGTCGAGAGCGGTTGCCCCGCTCCGGCGGCTGCAAGGGCTTTTCCTGCACGATCGTAGAGGACCGGCAGTCGCTTGACGCCGAGGCGCTTGAGATAGTCCCGGACATGCGCAAGCTCGCGCTCGTCGGTGCTGATCGAGACGATCTCGACGTCACGAGCCCGGAAATCCCCGAGCTGCCGCTCGAAGCGCGGCAGGGTGATTCGGCAGACCGGGCACCAGGTCGCCCAGAGGTAGACGAGGTTGACCTTGCCCGGCACCGGCCGGGCGATGGCCGGCTTGCCGTCGAGGCCCTGCAGGGAAAGCGGCATCATCGGCTCGACCGGATCGAGCTCGATGAACTGGTAGCGCGCCGTCCGGAACTGCGGCAGCCCCGCCTCTGCCGCTGCCGATCCCGCGAGCAATCCGAGCGCAGCCTGCAAGGCGAGACGGCGGGTCATTGGATCGGTTGGCATCAGGTCTTCCGCTCGCTTTCGTCGGGACGGCGGCGTGATAGGTCGGCCCGATCCGTATCCCTACGCACGATCGCGTCAGTGAGCTGCCGACCTTGGCGTTTCCGAGACGAGATCAGCAGCGCAATCGCCGCACCAGCATGATCATCGCGAGCAAAGCGAAGCTCTGGATCGCCGCCGACACCATCAGCGTCCCGGATGCGCCCAGCCGCTCGACCAGAAAGGCGAAGAGCAGCGGCGCCGCGGCGAAGGTGAGGTTCTGCGGCACGGTCAGGCGGCCGAGCATCGCGCCGAAACCGTTGCGGCCGAACAGCGCCAGCGGCAGGGTCGCCCGCGCGACCGCGATCACGCCCATCGCGGCGCTGAACAGTATGACGAAGCTGATCGCGAAAGCGCTGGAACCCGGCGCCAGGGCCATCAGCAGGCAGGAGATCGGCCCGAGCGCAAGCCCCGCCAGCGCCACGCGCTCGACCGGCAGGCGCTCGCCCGCCACGGTGTCGACCGCCCGCGCCACCAGGGTCGCCGGACCGCTCAGTGACGCGATGGCGACCGCGCTTGCCCCGGCGATGCCCGCACCCTGCATCAGGCCGATGATGTGCAGCGGCAGTCCCCAGGAGACGAGCCCACTCGCCGAGAAGCTCAACGCCAGCAGCCAGAAGACCGCCCGGCGCTCGCCCGGGGGCACCCTGCCCTGCTCCTCGGTAGGCCCAGCAGACGGCTCGGGATCAGCCAACGGCTTGGCGCGATAGGCGGGGATCGCCAGATGGATCGGCAGCACGATCACAAGCTGGATCGCCGCGAAGACGAAGAGACAGGCGCGCCAGCCATAATCGGCGCTGAGCCAGGCGGTCAGCGGCCAGAACACGCTGGAGGCGAGCCCGGTTACCAGCATCATCAAGCCGATCACCCGGCGGGTGCGCTCGCCCATCAATTGCGCCACCGTGACATTGCCGGTGTTGGCGAGCTGCATCGCGTGGCCGATGCCGATGATGAACCAAGTGGCGAGATAGCTGATGGGACCCTGGGCCAGCGCCAGCAAGGCGAGGCCGAGTCCTGAGATCACCGCGCCCAGCGCCATCGCATGCCGTGTGCCGCGGCGGTCGAGATGGCGCCCGAGCATCGGTGAGATCAGCGCCCCGATCGCCAGGAGGATGGTGATGCCGCCAAAGGCCACCGTCGGGGTGAGGCCGATCTCGCGTTCGAGATGGCCGGCCAGAACCGAGGGCGAATAATAGATCGAGCCCCAGCCGATGATCCGCGTCAGGGCGAGTCCGGCGAGCAGCAGACCATATTCGGGAAGACGGCGCGAGGCGGGCAAGGACGTGTCCGGCGCACCGATCCGTGCGCCCCTTGTTCTGATTCGCCTGAGAATAACGGGTGCTGCGCCCAGCCGGCAGAGCCTGCGACGCACCCTGCGCATGCATCGAAAGCGAGCGATCCTGGTAAGGAACGATCAACCTCCTTGCGCCATTGTGCTTTTCGTCTCGCGAAGTGTTGCGGCGGCGGGCCGAGGGGTCGGCTCATCGCCAGAGACGGGTCCGATCGGGTTGGTCCAACCTGATCGGTGAATCCGTCTCTGAGTGGATATTGGAGACCGTTTCTACCGGTCGGCTTGCAACGCAAGCAGACCGGAACGGGCTCCGTGCGTAATCAGGAGTTCGGCACGAGATGAAGTCGCGAGAGACCCTTTTGCGTCTCAAACGCTTCCAGGTGGACGAAAAGCGCCGCCGGGTAAGCCAGATTGAGATGATGATCGCGGAATTCAACCGGATGGCTGGAGATCTCGATCGCGAGATCCAGAACGAAGAGACGCGCGCCGGCATTTCCGACCCGGCCCATTTCGCCTATCCGACCTATGCCAAGGCGGCGCTCGGTCGTCGTGACAATCTGCGGCAGTCCGCCGACAACCTGCAGGGCCAGCTCGACGAGGCCAAGGCCGAGCTGCAGGAAGCCTTCGAGGACATGAAGAAGGTCGAGATCCTCGACGACCGCGAGCGCGCCACCGAACGCGCCGCCGAAGCCGCCCGCGACCTGGCGATGATGGACTCGATCGGCCTGCGCTCGCGCGCCTGAGCTATTCGATCACCGGACAATGCGGGACGGCGCTGCGCGGCATCGCCCCGCGCAGGCGCGGGTCGTCGACCACTTCCACCCCGCGCTTGAACGCCGTGAATCCCGAACGCTGGTAGAACTCGACCGCAGCCTGATGGTCGAGCGTGCAGGTGTGCACCCAGAAGCGGCCGATCGGACGCGACCAAACACGCTCCAGCGCCCGGTTCATCAGCCAGCGCCCGGCGCCCTTGCCGACGACGCTCTCGTCGAGGCCGAAGAAGGCGAGCTCACCCTCGCCTTCCACCCGGAAATCGAGTTCGAGCAGGCCGACATCGCGCCCGCCGAAGCGAACCGCGAAGAACTCGACCAGCGGATCTGCGAGGATCGCCTGCAGCTCCTCCACCGGCTTCACCAGCCGGCTGAACCACATCCAGCGCTCGCCGAGCAGGCGATAGACGGTGAGATAGCGCTGGACGTCCTCACGCCCGATCGCCTCCAGCGAGAAGCCCTCGACGCCAGGCGGGTCGGCCCGCCGCGCCGGCGCCTTGAACATTTCGAGCGAGGTCACGATCGCGGCGATCTTGCCGGCGGGCAGGTCGGTGGTGCCGTTCAGGCTGATGGGAAAAGTCTCGGACATGGCTTTCAGGGTCGGCAGATGGCATCAGCGGCCCCATAGCACGGCCGTGTCGCCTACCTGCTACTGCCTGGCGCCGATTCCGTCGAGAAGGGTTGCGACGGCAAGCGCGGCGATCTGCTCGCTGCTGGCGCCGCTGGCACGGCTCCACTCGGGCACGCGGTTCAGCCCGCCGAGGAAATACGGCACCAGCAGGCTCAGATCGTGCCCATCGGCCGTCTCCCCGCTGGCGACCCCATCGGCGAACAGGCCATGCCAGAGCTGGGCGTATTTCTCGCGCATCTTGCGGCTGCGCCGCTTGATGGTCGGCGGCAGGTGCTCGTAGACGTGCATGTACTTCTGGTCCTTGCCGACCAGGCTCGAAATATGCACCTGCACCGCCGCCAACAGGCGTTCCGCGAAAGGCGCTTCCTGCGGCAGGCTGCGGATCGTCTCCGCCACCCGGGTGTAGAGCGTCTCGATACCCTGGTTCAGGATCTCCTCGACGATCTCGTCCTTCGATTTGAAATGATAGTAGAGGCTACCCGCCTTCATATCGACCAGGGCCGCCACGGCTCGCATCGTGCAGGCATCGTAGCCCTGGCGTACGATGATCTCGGCCGCAGCATCGAGAATCGCGGCCCGCATCGTCTTCGGCTTTACTGTCTCGACCGCATCGGCCCCGCGCGGCCGTTTTCCGTTACGCGCTCTCATCCTGGATCCGCCCGTCCCCGGCATCCGCGACGACCCGCCCCTTCGAATCGATCATGCACCCATCCGGAAGCGCATGATCGCCGTCACTACTTTCCCTTGCGGGGAGGATCAAGGCGACAACCCTGCCGTTCAACCTGAAAAGCCATAGTCATCGGACAATTTTTAAACCAAACGATAGTTCGGCATGACTTGAAACGGCATGCCAATTAAGTCTTGGGACAGTTGAAATCGCCCAAAAGCTGCTCGCCAGGCAAGATGTCGATACGCAGATCAGACTTCTTGCGCAGGCGGCGCTGTGCTGATCGAACAACCGCCGGCGCCGAATTCTCAGCGCTCGCCGGGCGTCTCTTTCCGCTGATGCTTGCTGGCGGCGAGCCCTTCGGGATCAGCAGGCTCGTAAGGAGCATGCGGCCCCGTCGGATGAGCCGAGCGCGGATTCGGCCCCGCCCGTCGCTGTTCATGCGCGCCGGACTGCCCCGGCCGTCGTGCGGTCACGAAGGTGGCGGGCGTATCGGTCAGGCGGTCGCTGCGCTTGTTCGGCATGGGACGATCCTCTCGTTCAAGGAGAACGGCCCCATGCCATATGAGTTCCAGTGCAGGTGGCTAGAGCGCCGTCGCTGTGTCGACATGCAGCGCAAAGCCGCGGGCCTCGCCTTCGCCCAGCTCGGGCCGCAGCGTCATCGCCGGGATCAGGTAGTCACCGAAATTCTGGCGGCGGTAGCGGATCGGCGCCGTCGTCTCGAGGGTCCGCATGCGCTCGCGGACATTCTCTGCCGCCCGCTCGAAGTCCGCCTCCTTGAAACGGTCGACCTGGTAGACGACGTGCGGAGGCAGCACCTCGTAGCCGGGGTAATAGAGGATGCCGTGATTGATCGGGAACAGCAGGTCGTCGATCGGCCCGTTGATGCCGCGCGGCGAGTAATGTTCTTCCCAGCCGCCGACGGTGACGAGCAGCATCGCCCGCCTGCCAGCGAGCGTGCCCTCGCCGAAGCGATCGCCCCAGCGCTTGTCGCTGTGCTCGCCGACGCCATAGGCGAAACCATAGGCGAAGACCCGGTCGACCCAGCCCTTCAGGATCGCCGGCATCGCGTACCACCACAGCGGGAACTGCAGGATCAGCGCATCGGCCCAGAGCAACTTCTCGATCTCGGCCTTGACGTCGCCAGTAAGCGTGTCTGTCTCGAAGCTTTTCTTCGACGCCGCCCCGACACGCAGCTCCGCCCCTTCCGGCCAATGCGGAAAATCGGCGCGATCGACTGCCGATTTCCAGCCCTCGGCATAGAGATCGCTGACCTGGACCTCGTGGCCCTGGGCTTCCAGTTCGGCGATCGCGACATCGCGCAGCGCGCCGTTGAGCGAGCGGCGTTCGGGATGGGCGAAAACAAGCAGGACCTTCATGGCAGTAGCCTCCGATGGGATGAGGCTTTCCAGCTAGATGCCGCGCTGGCTCTGCACTATACTGGCGCAATGAATATGATTATGCCGTTTCGTGGATAAATCGGATATCACGCTCGAGCGGATGCGCAGCTTCGTGCGCGTCGCCGAGCGCGGTAGCCTGTCGGCGGTGGCGCGCGAGCTCGGCCTCGGCCAATCCACGGTGACGCGGCATCTCAGCGAGCTGGAGCAGGCGCTCGGCATCGCCCTGCTCAGCCGCACTACCCGCCGCGTGGCACTGACCGAGGAAGGCGCCAGCTACTATCGGAACTGCCTCGCCATCCTGCGGCAGGTCGAACAGGCGAGCGACGAGGCCCGTAGCAGCCGCGATGCCCCAGCCGGCACCGTCCGCATCTCCTGCACCGCCTCGTTCGGCGTCCTGCACGTCACGCGGCTGATCTTCGCCTTCCAGGACCGCCACCCGCAGATCGAAGTCGATCTCAGTCTCAGCGACGAGCGCATCGATCTCGTTCGCGAGGGCGTCGACATCGCCATTCGCCTCGCCCCGCTCGCCGACAGCAACATGAAGCTGAGGTCGCTCGGGCGATCGCACCGGTTGTTCGTCGCTGCACCGCATTATCTGGCCCGCCACGGCACTCCGACCTCGCCGGACGACCTTGCCGGGCATCAGGGCATCCGCATGACGAATGTCGCCGGCAGCGCCATGCTCGCCTTCACGGGCAAGGCCGGCGAGAGCTACACCGTCCCCTTCGACGGGCGATTGCGGGTCGATCATGGCCTGGCCGTGCGCGAAGCGCTCCTTGCCGGCCGTGGCATCGCCCCCACCCACCGCTGGCTGGTCGACGACCTGCTCGCCTCCGGCCAGCTGGAGCCGATCATGACCGGCTACGCGCTGCCGAGCGTGCCGCTCAGCATGCTGATCGTGCCGGAGCGGGCGACTGTCGCCCGTGTCCGCCTGCTGATCGACTTCCTGGCGGCCAAGATCGCCACGCTCCCCGGCATGGCGGCGAACTGAAGTTTCGGTTCAGCGCAGCAGCGACTGGCCGGTCATCTCAGCCGGCTGCGCCAGCCCGAGCAGCGCGAGCAAGGTCGGCGCGACATCGGCGAGGCGCCCCTCGGCCAATCCCTTCGCCTTGCTCCCGATCACCATGATTGGCACCGGGAAGGTCGTGTGTGCGGTGTGTGGATTGCCGGTGACCGGATCGACCATCAATTCGGCATTGCCGTGATCGGCGGTGACCAGGAGCGCCCCGCCCTTGGCGAGGATCGCGTCGGCGATCTGGCCGAGGCTCGCATCAATCGTCTCGACCGCCTTGATCGCCGCCGAGAGCACGCCGGTATGGCCCACCATGTCGGGATTGGCGAAGTTGAGCACGAACAGGTCGTACTGCTCGCTCTCGATCGCAGCGACGACCTTCCCGGTCAGCTCCGGCGCCGACATCTCCGGCTGCAGATCATAGGTCGCGACCTTCGGCGAGGGCGTCATGCTGCGCTCCTCGCCCTCGAACGGTTCCTCGCGCCCGCCATTGAAGAAATAGGTGACGTGCGGGTACTTCTCGGTCTCGGCGAAACGGATCTGCTTGAGGCCCGCCTTCGACACCGTCTCGCCGAGGCCATTGGCGAGGCTTTGCGGCGCGAACAGCGCCGGCATGATCGGATCGAGCTCGGAGCTGTAGGAGGTCATTCCGACCGCGCCGACGAGCTTGGGCATGCGCGGGCGCGGGAAGCCGCTGAATTCGGCGAAGAGCAGCGGCGCCAGGATCTCGCGGATGCGGTCGGCCCGGAAATTGAAGCTGAGCAGACCGTCGCCATCAGCCATGCCGCTATAGCCGCCGATCACCGCCGGCTTGATGAACTCGTCGCTGATAGTGGCGGCGTAGGCGGCCTCGATCGCAGAGGCCGCGGTCGGCATGCGCTCGCCCTCGCCGAGCGCCAGCGCCTTCCAGGCGAGCTCGACGCGCTCCCAGCGATTGTCGCGATCCATCGCGTAATAGCGGCCGGACAACGTCGCGACCTTGACCTCAGGCGGCAGCGCAGCTTCCAGCGCCGCGACATAGTCGGCAGCCGAGCGCGGCGGCGTATCGCGCCCGTCGGTGAAGACATGGATGACGGCCGGTACGCCGGCCGCGACGACGAGCTTCGCCAGCGCCACGGCATGGTCCTGATGGGCATGGACGCCGCCCGGCGAGACCAGGCCGAGGATGTGGCAGGTGCCGCCGCTGGCCTTCAGCCGCCCGATCAGCCCGCTCTCGTCGAGCGCCTGTTTCAGCGTGCCGTCCGCGGCCGCCTGGTTGATCCGCGGCAGGTCCTGCATCACGACGCGGCCGGCGCCTAAGTTCAGGTGGCCGACCTCGGAATTGCCCATCTGGCCCTCGGGCAGGCCGACATCGAGCCCCGAGGTGCGCAGGAATGAGTGCGGCGAGGAGGCCCAGAACCGGTCGAAATTCGGTGTCTTCGCCAGCAGGACAGCGTTGTTGTCCTTGTCGTTCCGCCAGCCCCAGCCATCGAGGATCATCAGCATGACGGGGCGGCTGGACATGCGCGTGTATCCTGTGCGTCTGCGAACAAGTGCTTGTGCGGATATCACGCTCCGCGCGGCCAAGGCGAGCGCTAAGAATAGCGCAGCGGTTCCTCAGAGCCCTCATCCTGAGGAGCCGCAAAGCGGCGTCTCGAAGGATGTTTCAGCAGGCTCATGAGGCAACTGGAACATCCTTCGAGACGTGCCTTCGGCACTCCTCAGGATGAGGGCTGAGTTTGAGAAGGGAAGATTGCCATGCTGATCAAGGCCGTCGTCTTCGATGCCTATGGAACCCTGTTCGACGTACAGTCGGTCGCCGGTGTCACCGAGGACGCCTTCCCCGGCCATGGCGAGACGATCACCCAGATCTGGCGCCTGAAGCAGCTCGAATACACCTGGCTGCGCGCTCTGATGGGGCGCTACGAGGACTTCTGGAGCGTGACACAGGCCTCGCTCGACTTCACGCTGAAGACGCTCGGCCTCGTAGCGACGCCCGACCTCCTCGCCCGCATCGCCGCGGCCTATGACGCGCTCGCGCTCTATCCCGAAGCGCTGGCGGCGCTGCAGGGGCTCGCCCCGGCGCGCCTCGCCATCTTCTCGAATGGCAGTCCGGCCATGCTGACCAACCTCACCCGCCAGGCCGGCATCGACACGTTGCTGGAGACCGTGATCAGCGTCGACGAGATCAGGACCTACAAGCCCGATCCGCGCAGCTATCGCCTGGTCGAGGACCGGCTCGGACTGAGCCGCGACGAGATCCTGTTCGTCTCCTCCAACGGCTTCGACATCGCCGGTGCCAAGGCCTACGGCATGACGGTGGCGCGCATCGAGCGTGTAACCTTGCAGGCCCTGCGCGACGAACTCTCAGGCGCAGCGGTGATCGGGCCGAAGAGCCTGTTCAAGGCGCTGCGCATGCAGGAGGAGCAGCTCGGCGCCGGCGCCGATCTCACCATCTCGGCCCTAACCGAGCTTGTCCCTTACGTCGCCACACGCCGCTGAGCCTTCCACCCAGGAGACCCATGATGATCCGCTTCTACTACCATCCCTCGCCCAATCCGGCGAAGATCGCGCTCTTCCTGGAAGAGGCCGGCCTGCCCTATGAGATGGTGCCGGTCGACACCCGCAAGGGCGACCAGTTCAAGCCCGACTTCCTCGCGATCAACCCGAACGGCAAGACCCCGGCCCTGACCGACGGCGACGTCAAAATCTTCGACAGCAACGCCATCCTGCTCTACCTGGCCGAAAAGACCGGCCAGTTCCTGCCGCCGGACACAGCAGAAATGCGCGGCCAGATGCTGTCCTGGCTGATGTTCGTCGCCACCGGCATCGGCCCCTATACCGGCCAGTCCGTGCACTTCTCGCGCTTTGCGCCGGAGAAGGTGCCCTATGCGATCAACCGCTATGCCCGCGAGGCCGAACGGCACTGGGGTATCCTAGACGACCAGCTCGGCAAGCACCGCTACATGCTCGGCGACGACTATACCCTGATCGACATGGCGGTCTGGGGCTGGGCGACACGGGCGCAATTCGCCCTCGGCGACGAGGCTTTCGCCAAGCTTGCGAACGTCCGCCGTCATCTCGACGAAATCTCGGCCCGGCCAGCGGCGCAGCGGGCCGTCGCGCTCAAGGACAAGTTCGCCTGGAAGACCGAGGTGGACGACGAGGCGCGGAAGATCCTGTTCCCGCAGAATGCGTTTCTGAAGAGCTAGAAAGCGCTGGCGTCATTCTCGGGCGAAGCGAAGCGCAGACCCGAGAATCTCCTGACGAGAAGGCGCGATTTTGGTGCCTCCTCCGGCCTGAGATGCTCGGGTCAAGCCCGAGCATGACGCTGCGTGCTCACACCACCGCGGTGAGCCCGCCATCGACCATCAGCAGATGGCCGCTGACATAGTCGGAGGCTTCCGAGGACAGGAAGATCGCCGCCCCCGCCAGCTCCTTGGTCTCGCCCCAGCGGCCGACCGGGGCGCGGCTCTTGACCCAGTTCGAGAAAGTCTCGTCGGCGAGCAGGGCCTGGTTCAGCTCGGTGACGAAATAGCCGGGGCCGATCGCATTGACCTGGATGTTGTGCTTGCCGAGCTCGGCGGCGAGCCCCTGCGTCATCAGGGCGACCGCGCCCTTCGAGGCCGTGTAGGGCACGATGCTCGGCCGGCCGAGCTTGCTCATCACCGAGCCGATATTGACGATCTTGCCGCGGTTGCGCGGCGCCATGCGCTTGGCCACCGCCTGGGTGACGTAGAACACCGAATGCAGGTTCGTCGCCATCAGGAAATGCCAGTCCTCGGCCGGGAACTCGACGAAGGCACCGCGCCGCTGTGTGCCGGCATTGTTGACCAGGATGTCGATCGGCCCGACCTCGCCCTCGATCTTCGCCACACCCGCCTCGACCGCCTTCTGGTCGGTGACGTCGAACGCCGCGACGGAGGCCTTGTGGCCGGCGGCGGCGATGGCGCTGCGGGCCTTCTCGAGTTTCCCGGCATCGCGCCCGTTCAGCACGACATGGGCGCCGGCAGCGGCGAGGCCCTCGGCGATGGCGAGGCCGATGCCCTGGCCGGAGCCGGTAACCAGCGCGATGCGCCCGTCGAGCTTGAACAGATTGAGCGACATCCTATCCTCCCGGCCTCGGCCTGACTTGTTGCTTGTGAGTGCTTCAACGGTTGGGTAAGCGCTTTAAAACGATTAGACAATGCCGCAGCCGCATGGCTGCCGCCTTATCAGGAGTTCTGCCATGCGCGCCGTCGTGATCCATGCCGAGAAGGATTTGCGGGTCGAGGATGCGGTCGTGCCGGAGCTCGGCCCGCTCGGCGTCAAGGTGGCGATCAAGGCTGGCGGCATCTGCGGTTCCGACCTGCACTATTACCTCCATGGCGGCTTCGGCACGATCCGGGTGCGCGAGCCGCTGATCCTCGGTCACGAGATTGCCGGCATCGTCGAAGCGGTCGGCAGCGAGGTCAGCCGGGTCAAGCCGGGCGACCTCGTCGCGGTCAATCCGAGCCGGGCCTGCGGCCGCTGCCGCTATTGCCAGACCGGCCAGCAGCAGCACTGCCTCGACATGCTGTTCTACGGCAGCGCCATGCGCTTCCCCCATGTCCAGGGCGGCTTCCGCGAGATCCTGGTGATCGAGGAACGCCAGGCGGTGAAGCTGCCGGCCCATGTCGGTGCAGCGCAGGCGGCCTTCGCCGAGCCGCTGGCTGTCTGCCTGCATGCGGTCAAGCGCGCCGGCGCGCTGCTCGGCAAGCGTGTCCTCGTCACCGGCTCCGGGCCGATCGGTGTGCTGACCATCGTCGCGGCCCGCGCTGCCGGCGCGTCCGAAATCGTCGTCACCGACGTGGTCGACGGCCCGCTCCCGACTGCCCTCAAGATGGGCGCGACGACCGCGATCAATGTCATGGCGGAGCCGGAGCGGCTGAAGTCCGATTACGGCGCGGAAAAGGGCGCTTTCGACGTGATGTTCGAATGCTCGGGCAACCAGCACGCGCTCACCGGCGCCTTCGACGCGCTGCGGCCCGGCGCGGTCATCGTCCAGATCGGCGTCGGCGGCAGTTTTACCATTCCGATGAACGTCGTCGTCGCCAAGGAGTTCGACCTGCGCGGCTCCTTCCGCTTCCATGAGGAGTTCGACTGGGCGGTCGAGCTGATCGCGTCCGGCCGGATCGACCTCTCGCCACTGCTCACCGCCTCGATCCCGATCGAGCGTGCGGTCGAAGCCTTCGACCTCGCCGCCGATAAGTCGAAGGCGATGAAGGTGCAGCTGGCCTTCTGAGGAACCGCGTCATGCTCGGGCTTGACCCGAGCATCGCAGGCCGGAGGAGGCTCCGGTCAGAACCTTCTCGTCATGAGATTCTCGGGTCTGCGCTTCGCTCCGCCCGAGAATGACGCCTACCCAACCTGCCGCAACATCGTGCCCGGCTCGTCGATCGCGACGCCGTCGCGGCCACTGTGCTTGACCCGGTACAGCCCCGCATCGGCACGAGCCGCGGCGTCGGTCAGATTGTCATCCGGCAACGCCATGGCCGCGCCGAGGCTCGCCGTCATCGGCACGGCCCGGCCATCGCTGAGCACGACCGGCGCCTCGCGCAGCAGCGCCGCGATCTTGTTCGCGACCGTCGCCAGCGATTGCGCCGAGCAATCGCTGATCAGCAGGATGAACTCGTCGCCGCCCCAGCGCGCGCAGGCATCGTAGCTGCGCAGGGCCGGGAGCATCCGGCGCACGCAGGCGACCAGCACCTCGTCGCCGGCCCGGTGGCCGTAATCGTCGTTGACAAGCTTGAAGCGGTCGAGATCGACGATGATCAAGCCACAGGCCGTGTCGTTGCGCCGCGCCCGGTTCTGCTCGCGCGCAAAGGCCTCCTCGAAGCCGCGACGGTTCAGGACCGACGTCAGCGGGTCGTGCTGCGCCAGCTCTTCGAGCTTCTGCGTACGCTCGCGCACCATTGCCTCGAGCCGCCCCGTATTGTCGCCGACGGCCTGGGCCATCTCGTTGAAGGCGCGCGACAGCCGGGCGATCTCGTCATTGCCGTCCTCTTTCGCCACGGCCGTGAAATCGCCGGAGCGGACCCTGGTGACGCCCTGCTCGACCCATGCCAGCCGGTCGAGGACCTTGCGCTTGAACAGGAAGGTCATCAGCCCGGCCACGGCGATGAGGATCGCCACCATCAACCCGGCGATCGGCGCGAACAGCTTGCGGTCGATGATGGCGTCGACATCCATCACCGTGACGTTGAACCAGCCGAGCCGGTCGAGGAAGCCGACGCCGACCAGCACCTCATGCCCGTCCATCTGCATGAAGCGCGAGAGCACCAGCGCCTCGCCCCTGGCGACGCGCTGCATCATCCCGGCGAGCGCCTTGCGGTCGCCCTCCTGGTCGAGCAGGCGGAAGATCGTCTTCTTCGCCGCGGCGTCCTTGGTCAGGCTGTGGAAATCGACGACGCGCGGGTCGCGATGCGCCTGCACCGCGCCCTGCAGGTCGACGAACATGCTCTGCACGCCGGTCTGCGGGAACTCGACGACCTCCTTGATGAACTGGGTGAGGTCGACGCCGGTGCCGATCAGCCCGAGCACCTTGCCGTCCTTCTGGATGATGCAGTTGATCCAGACCTTGGTGACGGAGAGCACCTCGTCGCGATTGACGTTGAGATGGCAGCCTTTGCCGAGCGCCCGCGTCTTGAAATACCAGGCATCCTGCGGAGCACTCGGCGAGACGGTATAGCGCAGCCGGTTGTGCTCGTAGGTGTTGTCCTTGTCGTTGAAATAGTAGTGGCCGCTCTTGTCGACGACCGCGAAATAGCTGCGGTCGGTGAAGGAGAGCCGGTAGTGCTCGAGCTCGGCAAGGCCGCGCTTGGCCTTCTCCGGATCGGTCTCGTCCTGCGCCCAGTCGACGATGACAGGCGCGCGCGCCACCGTCTCGGCCAGCGAGACCTCGCGCATCAGCGCTTCCAGCCCGCGATAGCGATCGAACAGGATCTGCTTCTCGGCGAAGAGCGTGCCGAGCTTCACCACCGTGCCGTTGACCATCCAGAGGAAGATGCCGGACGCAGGCACGGCGATCGCGACGAGTGTCGCCAGGACGAGCACGAGCACACGCGCCTTCAGGCCCGAATTGGTCCAGGCTTTCAGCAAACCCATCTCGTCGGCATCTCCCGCGCCTTCCGACATCTTCGGAATCGCTCGGGAGGCATGGTGGCCGCGATATGGTTTACGTTTCGTTGACGAATACGGCGGGTGGATTGAGCGTCATTCCGGGGCAGGCCGATAGGCCTGAGCCCGGAACCCATGGACACCGCCCTTTCCGTCATGGTCGGGCTTGTCCCGACCATCCACGTATTCATCCGTCGAGTTGGTGTTCAAGACGTGGATGCTCGCCACAAGGGCGAGCATGACGAACTGGATTAGCGTCGTGTTCATGGGTTCCGGGCTCGCCGCTTCGCGGCGCCCCGGAATGACGACAAAACGCTAGAACAGCCCCTCGATCTGGCCGTGCGCGTCGATATAGATGCGCTCCGCCGCCGGCTGGCGCGGCAGGCCGGGCATGGTCATGATGTCCCCGCAGATCGCGACGACGAAGCCCGCGCCGGCCGAGAGCCTGAGCTCGCGCACTGGGACGGTGTGGCCGGAGGGCGCGCCGCGCAAGGTCGGATCGGCCGAGAAGGAATATTGCGTCTTCGCCACGCAGACCGGCAGGTTGCCGTAGCCGGCCGCCTCCAGCTCGGCGAAGCGGGCGGTCACCTTGGCGTCGGCCGAGATGCCGGCCGCGCCATAGACCTCGCGCGCGATCGTCTCGAGTTTCTGGCGCAGCGGCATCGCATCGGGATAGAGCGGCGCGAAATCGGCTTCCCCGCTCTGCGTCAGCGCCGCGACCTTGGTCGCGAGCTCCTCGGTGCCCGCCCCGCCCTCGGCCCAATGCCGGCAGATCACCGCCTCGACGCCGAGATGGTTGCGGCAGAAGTTCTGGATCAGCGCATGCTCTGCGGCTGTATCGCTGGTGAAGTTGTTGATCGCGACGATCGCCGGCACGCCGAACTTCCTGACGTTCTCGACATGACGGGCGAGGTTGGAGAGCCCCGCCTCCAGCGCCTTGAGGTTCTCCGTGCCGAGCATGTCGCGGGCGACGCCGCCATGCATCTTCAGCGCCCGCACCGTCGCGACCACCACCGCGACATCCGGCTTCAGCCCGGCCTTGCGGCACTTGATGTCGAAGAACTTCTCGGCCCCGAGATCGGCGCCGAAGCCGGCCTCGGTTACGACATAGTCGGCGAGCTTCAGGGCGGCGCGCGTCGCGATCACCGAATTGCAGCCATGCGCGATGTTGGCGAAGGGCCCGCCATGGACGAAGGCGGGCGTGCCCTCCAGCGTCTGCACTAGGTTCGGCATCAGCGCATCGCGCAGCAGCACCGTCATCGCGCCCTGGGCGTTGAGCTCGGCCGCCGTGACCGGGCGCTTGCTGCGGGTGCGGCCGATGACGATGCGGCCGAGCCGCTCCTCCAGATCGGCAAGGTCCCTGGCGAGGCAGAAGATCGCCATCACCTCGGAGGCGACGGTGATGTCGAAGCCGTCCTCGCGCGGGAAGCCGTTGGTCGCGCCGCCGAGCGAGGAGACGATCGATCGCAGCGCCCGGTCGTTCATGTCGACCACGCGCCGCCAGGCGATGTGGCGTTCGTCGAGATCGAGCCCGTTGCCCCAGTAGACATGGTTGTCGAGCATCGCCGCCAGCAGGTTGTGGGCGCTGGTGATGGCGTGGAAATCGCCGGTGAAGTGCAGGTTGATCTGCTCCATCGGCACCACCTGGGCATAGCCGCCGCCAGCGGCCCCGCCCTTCTGGCCGAAGCAGGGGCCGAGCGAGGGCTCGCGCAGCGCGATCATGGTGCGTTTGCCGAGGCGCTTCAGCCCGTCGCCGAGCCCGACCGTCGTTGTGGTCTTGCCCTCGCCGGCCGGCGTCGGGCTGATCGCGGTGACCAGGATGAGCTTGCCGTCCGGCCTTCCGGCGAAATCGGGAATCGCCCCGGTATCAACCTTGGCGATGTACTTGCCATAAGGGTGAAGCGCCGCATCGGGGATGCCGGCCGCCTCAGCGATCGTGCCGATGGGCTGAAGCGTCGCCGCGCGGGCGATCTCGATATCGGTCGACATGCCGTCCCCTTAGAACTGTCTAGCGGGACGCCTTCGCCGGTCGATTCCCCTGGGCGCGACTATTGCAGAAGAATCGGAGACTGCGCCAGACGGCGGTGGCCGGCGACAATGAGAAACGGGCTCTCGCAAGAAGCAAGAGCCCGTCCCGGGACTAGCTCGGCATCAGAACGTGCTGAAGCGGTAGTTCAGGCCGGCACGCACGATATGGCCGGTATTCTCGAAGTGCGAAACATAGGAACCGCCGGCCGGCCCGACCGGCTGCAGGTTGACCGGAACCTTGCGCTTGCCGAGATCGTAGTAAAGGTATTCGGCCTTGACCGAGAGATTGTTGGTGAAGGCGTATTCGAGGCCGCCGCCGACCGTCCAGCCGATCTCCACATCGTCGCGGCTGCCGACATAATCGACCTGGCCGGGGACCGCGGCACTGAAGAAGGTCGCGCTGTTCTTGACGTCGCCATAGGCGAGACCGCCGGTGGCGAAGACGAGCAGGCGATCGAAGGCATAGCCGGCGCGCAGGCGCACCGTGCCGAAATACTCCATCTCCTGCCGGAAGCTGGAGAGGGCATTTGTCGTGCCCACGAAGGACTCGCGCTTCTTCAGGTCGGTGTAGGAGAGATCGGCTTCGGCACCAAGGACGATCTGCCCGATCTGGTAATTGTAGCCGATCTGCGCGCCGCCGATGAAGCCGGTATCGCTCACCGAGAGGCTCGGCGGGCGACGCGAGAAGGTTACGTTGGCGATGGTGTTGGCCGCCGTGCCTTCGGTCCGGATGTTGTTGTCGGTGAAGACCGCGCCGGCGTGGATACCGGCATAGAAGCCAGTCCAAGTGAAGACGGGAGCAATCGGAGCCAGCACCGGCCCCTTGCGCGCGGGTAGATCGGCGGCAAGCGCCGCTCCGGACAATCCGGCAAAGGCAAGTGCTGTAAGAAGTCCAGTCCTGATCATCGACACCCTCCGGTCATCGCTGCGTGGCAAATCGCCTTACTCTGCGCGCAACCCCCCGGATGCAGTTGCGCATGAATTCATCTCGCAAATCTTCGCCGCTCATCACGAAACCGAGACAATCTGAAATTTGACGGAGTGCTGTCACCGCAAAGATACATCATGACCGGGACCGTCATGGCCTGGAGAGGATTATGGGCATCGCCGGATCTGATCGCCGCAGCGTTGTCATCAAGGCGCTGTCCGCCGCCGGATTTGCAGCACTCGGCCTGCCGGATCGGAGTCTGGCGCAACCGGCCGAGCTGCCGGCGACGCCGGCCTGCGAGGGCCATGCTGCCGCGACCCCGCGCCAGACCGAAGGCCCGTTCTTCACACCCTCCTCGCCGCAGCGCGCCGATCTGCGCAGCGATGGTAGCGGCACATTGCTGGTGCTGAGCGGCTTTGTGCTGACCCGGCAATGCCGGCCGATCCCCGGCGCCCTGCTCGACTTCTGGCATGCCGATACCGCCGGGCAATACGACAATCGCGGTTTCCGCTTCCGCGGCCATCTCTTCGCCGACCAGCTGGGGCGCTATCAGTTCATCACCCGTGCGCCGGGACTCTATACCGGCCGCACCCGCCATCTCCATGTGAAGGTCCGAGCGGCCACGCAGAGCCCGGTGCTCACCACCCAGCTCTATTTCCCGGACGAGCCCGGCAACCGCCGCGACAGCCTGTTCGATGCCAAGCTCCTGATGAGCCTCCGCCGGGCCGAAGGCGGCCAGCTCGGGCGCTTCGACTTCGTGCTGGCTGGGTGATCTATCAGCGAGTGCTGCCAGAGGCCGCATCGCGCGCGCTGCTGAGAGAAGCGCGCACCGCCGGGTCCTCGCTCAGGCCGATCGCTTGCGTATAGGCTTCGTTGGCCGCGCCAGCCTCTCCGCCCCGGGCCAGGAGATGTGCCTTGAGCGCCCAATAAGGCTGGTAGCCGGCGATCTGCGCCTCCGGCAGCTCGGCCAGAAGAGCCAGGCCAAGCTCCGGACCGAAGGCTTCGGCGCAGGCGGCCGCTCTCCCCGTCAACGCGCCGATGCTCGGCGCGAGCCGCACCAGCCCTTCATAGAGTTGCGCCAGAGCCTGCCAGTCGGTCCTGCCACTGCGGGCTCGCCCGGCATGGACCGATTGGATCGCCGCCTCGAGCTGGAACGGGCCGAGCCGTTTCAGTGCCGCCGCTTTCGCGAGGACCTGCTCGGCTTCACCGATCAGAGCGTCCGACCAGAGATGCGTCGCCTGGTCGGCCAGAGCGACGAAAGCGCCAGCCGGGTCGCGCCTAGCCGCGCGCCGGGCCTCGCAATGCAGCATAAGCGCGAGCAGACCGTGCGCCTCGGGCTCATGCGGCAGTAGGCCAGCGAGCAGCCGCGCCAGGAAGATCGCCTCCTCGGCGAGGCCGTGCCGCTTGGGATCGGTGCCGACGACATCCTCCCAGCCGCTGCCATAGGCGGCATAGATCGCCTGCAGGACGCAATGCAGGCGCTCGGTCAGTTCCGCCTCCCCCGGAATGACGAAGGTGAGACCGGCATCGCGGATTTTCGCCTTCGCCCGCACGAGCCGCTGCCCAAGCGCCTCCGGCGACGTCAGGAAGGCGGCGGCGATGCGGCTCGCATTGAAGCCGAGCACGGTCTGAAGCATCAAGGCCGGCCGCACCGATGCGTCGATCGCCGGATGAGCGCAGACGAAGAGCAGCTTCAGCCGCTCATCCGGGAAAAGGTCGGCAGGATTAGCTTCCGCATCCTCGGCCAACAGCGCCAAAGTCGGCGCCGCCTCCGCGCGCACCCGGCCCCTGCGCGCGCCGTCGATCAAGCTGTTGCGGGCGCTGGTCAGGAGCCAGGCGTCGGGACGCGCCGGCACGCCGGTCTGCGGCCAGCGCTCCAAGGCCGCACGGAACGCATCGGCCAACGCGTCCTCGGCGGCCGCGATGTCGCGCCATTGCCGGGCGAGCGTCGCCAGGAGCCGGCCATAGCTGCTGCGGGCGGCGAATTCGGCCGCCGCCCGCGCCGCACAAGCCTGCACTTCGCCCGTCATCGCCGCTGCGTCACGGCGCGGATGGCGGCGGCAGCACCGGCCGGACCTCGACCGAGCCATAGGCCGCAGCCGGGCTGCGGGCGGCCCAGCTTAGCGCGGCGTCGAGATCGGCCACCTCGACGATGAAATAGCCCCCGAGCTGTTCCTTGGTGTCCGGATAGGGCCCATCCTGGATTTGGCGCTGGCCGTCGCGGACCTTGACGATGGTCGTCGTCCGCGGCGGCTGCAGGCCGGCGCCATTGACGACCACACCGGCCTGATTGAGCGCGCCGATATAGGCCATCCAGGCCCCCCAATACGCCGGTGCCTCGGCGGGATCGTCTCGCAGATCGAATTCTCGCGCCCCTTCGCGGAAGATTAGCATGTACTGCATAGCGCACTCCTTACGGCTTCCTGGCCGCTGCGGATGAGGGATCTATTCCCCCTCCGCCGCATCGACGGGCGAGGATGGGCGATTTCGACAACATCCTCAAAAAACGTATGGCTCGCCCCGCCTGCAAGGGATTTCTTTCCGGCTCTTCAGTCTGCGCCAACGTATCCGGTCTCGAGGTCGTGCCTCGGCCAAGATG